>JANYBE010000443.1 GCA_025360945.1 Rhizobacter sp.
GGATCGAAGTCGAAGCCCACGGTATTGCGCACGCCCGAGGCAATGGTCTCGTTACCCGATCCGTCGAGGTTCATCCGGTAAATCTTCGCGTACTCGCCCGGATCGCAGATGTTGCACGGCGCGCCGATGTTGTAGTACAGCTTGTTGTCGTGCACGCGCAGGTACTTCCAGCTGTGATCGTCGCCCCCTGGAAGTTTGTCGGTCAACACTGCGTTCGGTTCGCCGAGATTGTCGAGCTTGTCCTCGACATTGTCATAGCGAACGATCTTCTTATTCGTGGCGAAGAACAGCGAGCCCTTGTAGAACTCGATGCCGGTCGGATAGGGGGTCTTGTCGATGTTGACTTTCGGCACGCGCTTGCCGTCGACCGCCTTTTCGGGCAGCACGTAGACCTTGTTGCCGACGAACAGCGTGCTGACGAAGATGTTGCCCTTGTCCCCTTGGCGCAGGTCGCGCGCGTCCAGCACGCCTGAGGCCCAGGTTTCGACCTTGAAGCCTGGCGGCAGCTTGAACTTCTTAGTCGGCAGATCTTCAGCCGCGGTCGGGATCGGGAACGCCGGCACGGGCGCCAGCTTCATCCCCGCCTCGGTGTTGGGTCGTTGCTTGGCCCAGCCGGGTGTGGGCTCGTCGGCAGCAAACGAAGCCGTGGCCGCGCAAAGGAGCGGAAGCGCGACCATTGCAGAAAGCAAGCGAAGCTTGTTCATGTACGTCTCTCTTCGTCAAATGTGATGATTGTTTATGAACCAGTCGAGTTGAACGGGGGACTCGATGCGGGCCGCCCCGTTCATCGCGATCGCCGCCGCCTTCAACGCTGCGAGAGTTCATAGCTCTTGTATCCAGACTCTGATACTGAATTCCGTATACAGAATCCGCACTTGGATTGTCTATCCAGACTTCGCCATTGAAATTAGTGGGAAACCCTTGATGTACGGCGACTCCAATTTCCCAAACTCACTCCAGGCGGTCAAATCTGGTGAGACCAGGTCGGCGAGCCAGCCGTTCATCGAGCCGTAGCACATGGCATAGACCAGCAGGTCTGCGAAAAGCTTGCTGCCGTCGCTGAGCGTCACCGAGTCCGCATTGATGCGCTCGATGTTCACGCCGCTCTTCAGCGTGATGCTGCCGTTGGCGACCAGCGCCGACATCGATAAAGTAGCCCGAGCCGCGCCGCAGGCGCCTCATCAATAGACCCGAGCCGTCGGCGCCGAAGTCGAGCATGAAGCCGGCCCTTCAGGCGCCGCGCGTACAAGTCGGCGTCGCGCCTTTTCATCTCGTCGAAGATCGGCACCTGCATTGGCGCCACGATCTTGTACGGTATCAAGGCGAAGATCAGGGGACCGAAGGTGACCGCACGCGGCACCTCGTGCGCGGCGGAACGTTTCGCTTGCCGCAGGGAACGCCGCACGCGGAGCGCTAAGGGCCGCAAGGGGACACCTACTGGGTGAGCCGCAGGCAGGTTCCTGCCTAATGGCAAAGTTTCAATCCGCTGTAGTTTCCGAGCGGATCCACCCGACGCAGGTGCCGACCCTGTGGTTCCACAGTGGCAACCTGCACCAGTCGCGCCACTACCCGCGGTTCCCGTCGATGCAGTTCAAGGCCCACACGGAAAACATTCCGACGCCGGTGGGGACCGGCTCGCGCCACAAGGGCTGAACGGGCAAGGCGCGGCGTCGCCGGATCAGGTCTTGCCCAGGGCGGCGCGGCTGACGGCCTCGCCGTCGTCCGCACGCAGGGCGCTGAATGACCACGCGGACAACATCGTCAGTGCGCCCAGCGTCCGGAACGTTGCGTGGATGGCGTCCGTCACTGCCACCTGATCGGCTTGGATGCGATTGCCAAGGAACCAGGCCGTCACCAGGGTACCCAACGCCAGGCCGAAGCTCATCGACATCTGCTGCAACGTGCTGGCAACGCTGCTTGCCGCACTTGCGTTCGCCGCATCGACGTCGGCATAGGCCATCGAATTCATGCTCGAGAACTGCAGCGAATTGAAGGCACCCTGTGCCACGGCGAGCAGCACGATCAACAGGAGCGGCGTGCTGGCCGTGACGAGCGAGAACATGCCGATGGTTACGCCGACCATTAACGTGTTGGCCAGCAGCACGCGGCGAAAACCCTGACTGCGCAGCAGGCGCGGGGCCACCACCTTCATGAACATTGCAGAGGCCGCCATCGGTAACAGCAACAGGCCCGACCGCCACGCTGGCCAGCCCAGACCGAGCTGGTACAGCAGCGGAAGCAACAGCGGCACCGAACCGAGCCCGAGCCGTGTGACGAAGCCCCCGAGCACCGCGACACGGAAGGTACGCACGCGAAACACCGCGAAACTCAGGAGCGCGTAGGGCTTCCGGCGCGCGTGCAGGCAATAGGCCGACAGCAGCCCGCATGCCAGAAGCAGGATCACGAACGAAAACGAATCGAAAGGGTGTTCGCCGAACACGCCGATGAACCACGACAGCAGCGTGGTGCCGGCGCCAAACAGCAGCAGCCCGTCCACGTCGAGCGAACGGCTCGACGCACTGCGGAAGTCGGGAAGGTGACGCGGGATGAACCACAGGGCGGCCAGCCCCACAGGCACGTTGACGAGGAAGATCACGCGCCAGGAGAACCAATGCACGATCACACCGCCCACCGTGGGTCCGAGCAGCGGACCGACCAGCGCCGGCACGATCACGAAATTCATCGCCGCCATCAATTCGGACCTGGCGAAGCTGCGAACCACCAGCAGACGCCCGACAGGCACCATCATCGCGGCGCCCAAGCCCTGCAGGATGCGCGCCGTCACGAGCATCGGCACGTTGACCGACAGCCCGCACAGCACCGAGGCCAGCGTGAACGACGCGACCGCCGTGCCGAACACCCGTCGTGTTCCGAAGCGGTCCGCCATCCAGCCGCTGACGGGGATGAATACCGCCAGGCTCAGCAGGTAGCTTGCAACGACCCCCTTCAGCTCCAGTGGCGCAACCTGCAGGCTCGCCGCAATGGCCGGCACGGCGGTGTTCACGATGGTCGAATCGAGCTGCTCCATGAAAAGCGCGGTGGCCACGATCCACAGCATGGATCGCCTGGAATCGGGCTCACTCATCGCAGGAGGGCGCCGTGCCAGGCTGCGTCGCTTATAAGGCGACTCTCACTCGACGCTTTGCCCCGCACCGGTGAGTCGCCTCGAATTGGCCGGGTCGCGAAACACGAGCGGGTGTTCTTTGACATGAGGTGTCGCGCGCGGCACGGCACTCGCTTCGGCGCGCTCGACCGCGTCAGTGACCAGGTGGTGCAACGGGCTCTTTACGCACACCGGGTCGGCAGCCGCGGGGTCGTTGGCGAGCATGAAGGCCTGGCAGCGGCAGCCGCCCAGGTCCTGTTCACGGTACTCGCAGCTCGAGCAGGGCTCCTTCATCCAGCCCGTGCCGCGGTAGCGATTGAAGCCTTCGGATTCGAACCAGATGTCGCGCAGGCTGTGCTCGTTGACGTTCGGGAAGGCCAGGCCCGGCAGCATCTTCGCGGTGTGGCACGGCAGCGCCGTGCCGTCGGGTGCGACGGTCAGGAACATGTTGCCCCAGCCGTTGACGCACTTCTTCGCTCGGCCCTCGTGGTAGTCGGGGGCGACGAAGAAGATGCGCATCCGGTCGCCCAGCTTCTCGCGCCATGTGTTGGTCACTGCCTCGGCGTGGCGCAACTGCGCATGCGTGGGTAGCAGCTGGTCACGGTTCAGGTAGGCCCACGAGTAATACTGCGTGTTGGCCAGCTCGAGGTAATCTGCACCGAGCTCGGCGGCCATCGCGATGATGCGGTCGATGTGGTCAATGTTCATGCGGTGGATCACCACGTTCATGACCATCGGCCAGCCCTGGTCCTTGATGATCCTGGCCACCCGGCTCTTGAGGTCGAAGGTTTTGGTGTGCGAGAGGAAATCGTTCATCTCCTGCGTCGAGTCCTGGAACGACAGCTGAACGTGCTCCAGGCCGGCCGCCTTCAGCGCAGCCGCCCGCGTTGCCGTGAGCCCGACACCGGAGGTCAGCAGATTCGTGTAGTAGCCAAGGCGCCTGGCTTCGGCGACGATCGTTTCGAGGTCGTCGCGCACCAGCGGCTCGCCCCCGGAAAGGCCGAGTTGTACGGCGCCCATCTCGCGACCTTGTTGCAGCACGCGCAACCAGTCGTCGGTGCTCAGCTCGGTCTCCTGCCGCGCAAAGTCGACCGGGTTGTAGCAGAACACGCAGTGCAGCGGGCAACGGTAGGTCAGCTCGGCCAGCAGCCACAGCGGCGGACCGACCACCGGCACGGCGGCGTGACGCGGCCCTTCAAGGAGGCTTACTCCCATGTCAGCCACCGCTGCTCAGCGGCCAGCGCGACGAAGGCCAGCACGTCGGCCTGCAAGCCTTTCAGTGTGTGGGTCGTCTCAATGTCGATGGCGATGGCCTCGACGCTGCGCTCACCGTCGCAGCGTTTCATGATCTCGCCGGCGCTGCCGTTGAGCTTGACCATGCCTTCGGGGTAGAGCAGAACGTGGCAGTCCTGGACCGGCTCCCACTGCAGGCGAAAGCCTGGCGAGACGCGCGGTCGTGTCGCGGCGGTCGGGTTCATGGCGTGTCGACCCCGTAGCGCAGCGCCATCGCGTCGTTCATCGCCCACAGGATGTCGAGCTTGAACTGCAGCACTTCGAGCGCTCGCTGCTGGAGGGCGCGCGTCGTGAAATGCTCGAGCGTGACGGCCAGCCCCTGCTCGACATCGCGTCGGGCCTGGCTGACTCGGCTGCGAAAGTACGTCAGCCCGCCAGGTTCGATCCAGCCGTAGTGCGCGGGCCAGGTGGCCAGGCGCTGCTTATGGATCTCTGGCGCGAAGAGCTCGGTCAGCGAGGAACACACCGCTTCCTGCCACGGCGCGCGGCGCGCGAAGTTGACGTAGGCATCGACCGCGTAGCGCATCGCCGGCACCACGTGGCGCAGATCCAGCACCTCGTCGCGCGTCAGGCCGACCGCCTGGGCCAGCCGCAACCAGGCCTCGATACCACCCTCGTCCCTGATGCCGCCGAGTTCGAAGCCGTCGTGGTCGAGGATGCGCTGCACCCAGCCGCGGCGGACTAGCGGATCGGGGCAGTTGGACAGTACGGCCGCGTCTTTTATCGGAATGGCGATCTGGTAGTAGAAACGGTTCGCGACCCAACCCCGCACCTGCTCGGGCGTGGCACGGCCGGTGTTGAGCATCACGTTGAACGGGTGGTGGATGTGGTAAGAACGCCCGCGCTCGCGCAGCTGCACTTCGAACTCCGAGCGGGTCCACGCCGCCTCGGTGTCGGCCGGCACGGGATGGCGGCTCGTCTGGATGATGTCTGCTCGCATAGGGCTAGAGGTGGAGTGACGTGT
This sequence comes from Rhizobacter sp., assembly GCA_025360945.1. Lineage (GTDB taxonomy): Bacteria > Pseudomonadota > Gammaproteobacteria > Burkholderiales > Burkholderiaceae_C > LMDS01. Next base: position 5,361 of record JANYBE010000443.1, read on the forward strand.
TGTCTTCGCAGACCTGCACTCCGGCACGCGTGAGGGCGGCGCGCTCGGCAGAGTCTTCGTCGAGGATCGGGTTCGTGTTGTTGATGTGAATCAGCAGGCGTCGCGTCGCGGTGGGCAGCTTCGCGAGCCACTCGAGCATGCCGCCGGGCCCAGACTGCGGCAGGTGGCCGATCTCGCGCGCTGTCTTGCGGCCGATGCCCATCCGCGGCATTTCATCGTCGCTCCAGAACGTGCCATCGACCATCACGGCATCGGCGCCGCTCATCGCATCGAATACCGGCGGGGTGATCTCGCCCAGGCCCGGTGCGTAGAACGCGGTCGCGCCGCTGCGGCGGTCGTGAATCGAGATGCCGATGTTGTCGCCCGGAACCGGCTGCTCGCGGTGCGGCGAGTACGGCGCGGCCTTGCTCGACAACGGCAGCGCGCGGAACTGCAGATCGGCCACGCCGGGCACCTCGAACCAAGCGCCGTCCAGTGCGATTCGGTGGCGCTGCACGCCGCAATAGTGTTCCAGCACCCGCAGCACCGGGTTGCCGTGGGTCAGGTCTTCCTCGACCGGGTCGGTGCACCAAAGAGGCAGCGTTGTGCCGCGCTCGCGCAGCATGAACAGGCCGGTGCAATGGTCGATCTGGCCATCCATCAGGATCACGCCGGCGATCGCCGTATCGCGCAACGCGCGGCCGGGTTGCAGTGTCGGGTGGCTGCGGATCTGCTCAAGGATGTCGGGCGACGCGTTGAACAGCACGCCTTCGAGGCCGTCATCAGGCTGTACGAAGATCGACGATTGGGTGCGCGGCCTGGCGTTGACCTGGCCCGAACGAACGCCGGCACAGTTGCGGCAGTTGCAGTTCCATTGTGGGAACCCGCCGCCGGCGGCCGAACCTAGAACCGTGATGCGCATGGAGGCGCTCCGTGAAAAGACCCACGCCATGCAAGCGGCGCTTGCGGCGTGGGCGAATCAATCGCTGTGAATCAGCGGTTCGCGATGTACATCGTGATTTCGAAGCCGAAACGGAAGTCGGTCGCGGTGGGGGTCTGCCATTGCATGGGAAAGTCTCCTGACGGGTGGCGCGGGAACCGGCGGTGTCCGCGGGGACTTCTCGTCCCACTGTGAAGCTTGCGGCCAGGCGCGCCCCGCGCCCAGTGCCCCCATCATGATTGAAGGCTCATGATTTTCATGAATCGCCGGCGCCTCGGGGGCGCTTGCGGGCGTCTCGGCGCGCCGCGCCGATACCATCGCCCCGTCATGACCCTCAGACTAAAAATCAACCTCATCGTTGGAGCGCTCACGGTGTTGTTCATCGGCGCACTGTTTTGGCTGCAATTGCGAGCGATGCGCGAATCGGTGCACGAAGAGGTGGTGTCTGCTAACCGGGTCGCCGCGCAGCTGCTCGACCGTGTCGCGTGGCGTTACGAGGCGCAAGGCACGCCGTCGATGCTCGCTTTCTTGCAGGGCATTGGCCTGGTGCGTTCGAACGAGATCTCGCTGCTCGACCTGGACGGGCACGAGCTGTATCGGTCCCCACCTTCTCCTTACAAGGCTGGCCGCGACGCGCCGGCGTGGTTCGACAGCTTGGTGGCGCCAGTGCCTTCGGTGCAGGCCATCGACTTTCCGGACGGCAAGCTGGTCGTGCGCTCGAGCGCTTCGCGCGCGATCCTCGACGCGTGGGACGACGTGAAGGTGCTCGCCGGCAGCGGGCTGGCACTTCTGCTGTTGGCCAACGTGTTCGTGTTCTGGTTGGTCGGGCGCGCGGTGCGCCCGTTCGGGCAGATCGTGACTGGTCTGAACCAGTTGCAGGCGGGCCGGTTCGACATTCAGTTGCCGCGCCTCGCAGGCCATGAAGCCGCCGCCATCGGCGCGGCCTTCAACCGCATGGTCGGCGAACTGCATGAGCACATCGAGACAGAACGCCGGGCCGTTCGTGCGGAGCGGCAGCTTGCCGACAGCCGCGAGCTGACGCACTGGATCGACCAGCACGTCGAGCGCGAACGCCACATGATCGCGCGTGAGCTGCACGATGAGCTCGGCCAGTCGGTGACGGCCATGCGCAGCATGGCCCTGTCGATCACGCAAAGAATTCACGGGCTCGACCCCCAGGCGGAATCGGCGGCACGGCTGATCGCCGAAGAATCGTTGCGGCTCTACGATGCGATGCACGGCATCATCCCGCGCCTGACGCCGTTGGTGCTTGACAACTTCGGTCTGGCCGAAGCGATGAACGACCTGGTGGAACGCCTGCGGCGCAGCCATGCCGATGTGCAGATCGCGCTGGAAATCGAGCTCGGTGAGTGCGCCCTCGACAGCGACGCTGCCCTTGCGCTGTACCGTGCTGCGCAGGAAGGCATCAGCAATGCGCTGCACCACGGTCACGCGCGCAAGCTGCACCTGTCGGTGAAAGGCACGGCCACTGCAGTGGCGCTGACGCTGCAGGACGATGGGCGCGGCCTGGCCACAGACTGGTCGACGCGGGCGGGGCACTATGGGCTGCGCTGGATGACCGAGCGCATTGAGACGATCGGCGGAACACTCGGCATCGAGGCGGCGCAAACGGGTGGTGTGCGCCTCACGGTGCGGCTGCCGCTCGATGCGACCGCGAAGGTGATGGCGGCATGATTCGCGTGATGCTCGTCGACGACCACGCGCTGGTCCGCATGGGGTTTCGCATGCTGCTGACGAACGCCCAAGTCGACATCGTCTGCGAAGCCGACAGCGGCGAACAGGCCTGCCTGGAGTACCCGCTGGTGCGACCCGACGTAGTGGTGATGGACCTGTCGATGCCCGGCATGGGCGGGTTGGAGGCTGTGCGCCGGCTGCTCGCCCAGGACCCGAAGGCGCGTGTGCTGGCGCTTTCGGCGCACGAAGACACGGCGCACCCGCGACGCGTGCTGCGCGCCGGCGCGCTGGGCTATTTGGCCAAGCGCAGCGCGCCCGATACGCTGATCGCCGCCGTGACCGCCGTGGCTCGCGGCGAGCGGTACGTCGACGCGCACACGGCCCAGGCGCTGACGCTGGCACAGATCGACGGCGATGCCAGCCCGGCCGAGATCCTGAGCGAACGCGAGTTTTCGGTTTTCATCCAGCTCGCGCGTGGCAAGAGCGTGGCGCAAATCGCCGAAAGCCTGAGCCTGGCGCCCAGCACCGTCGGCACCCACCTGTACCACGTCAAGCAAAAGATCGGTGCGAGCAACCAGTCGGAGCTGACGCTGATAGCACTACGCTGGGGTCTGATCCAGGCATGACCGACTCCCGAGACTTCAGCCACCCGGCGCGAATGGGTTGCGCCTGCTTCGGCCCTGCGCGAGGCTCGGGCCTGGACCTGCCCGGCATGGACCCTTCGGTCCGGTTTCAAGACGACCTGTTCCGGGCCACCAATGGCCGATGGCTCGCCAGCGCGGAGATCCCGCCGGACAAGGCGAGGTACGGCGCTTTCACCCAGCTCGGTGATCTGTCGGATGAGCGCCTGTACGCGATCGTCCAGGCACTGGCCTCCAGGAGTCACACTCCGGGCAGCCTTGAGCAGCGCGTCGGTGCGTTCTACGCGGCGTACATGAACACCGACGCGATCGACGCCGCCGGGCTCGCACCGATCGGGCCGCTCCTGGCCGAGATCGACGCGATCGCAACCCCGCGCGAGCTCGCCCGGTGGCAAGGCCGCATGCAGGGGTACATCGACACGCCGGTCTCGTGGTGGGTCGCGCCCGACTTCGTTGAACCCGGCATCGAACGCGCGCTGACGTGGCAGGGCGGCCTGGGCCTGCCAGACCGGGACTACTTCCTGAAGCACAGCGACACGCGCATGGCGCAAGCCCGCGCCGCCTACGCGACCTACCTGACCTCACTTGCGGCGCTCGCTGGCGAGCCGGACCCTGCGCAGGCGACTCTCCGTGTGTTGGCAATCGAGCACCGGATCGCCGAGTGTCACTGGGACAAGGCGGACACCCGCGACCCGCAGAAGATCTACAACCCCATGACGCCCGAGGCGCTGGCGCAGATGGCACCCGGCTTCGACTGGCAGGCGTTCCTGGAGGGGGCCCGACTGGGCGAAGTGGACCGGTTGTCGGTCTCGCAGCCGAGCACGGTGACGGTTATAGCGAGCCTCTTCGCCCGGATGCCGCTCGCTGACTGGAAACTGTACTTCCGACTGCATGTGCTGGACGCCTCAGCGGCCACCCTACCAAAGCCTTTCCGTGAGGCGCGATTCGCCTTCCGCGGCACCGCGTTGACTGGCGCCACCGAAGAACCGGCGCGCTGGCGTGACGCGCTAGCTTCCCTCAACCGCGCGCTCGGTGAAGACCTCGGACAGCTTTACGTGGCCCGCCACTTCACACCCGAACACAAGGCGCGCGTGCTGGCGCTGGTCGAAGAGCTGCTGGCCACCTACCGTGAGTCGATCGATGCGCTGGACTGGATGACGCCGGCCACGAAACTGCAGGCGCAGATCAAGCTCTCCAAGTACACAACCAAGATCGGCTGTCCGCAGACTTGGCGCGACTACAGCAGCCTGGTCGTGCACGAAGGCGATGCGCACGGCAATGCCTTGCGCTCGGCCCGTTTTGAATGGGAAAGACTGGCCGCGAAGGCAGGCCACTCTGTCGATCGCCACGAATGGCCGATGACGCCGCAGACCGTCAACGCCTGCTACGACCCGTCGCGCAACGAGATCGTGTTCCCGGCGGCGATCCTGCAGCCGCCGTTCTTCGACATGGCTGCCGACGATGCCATGAACTACGGGGCCATCGGCGCCGTGATCGGCCACGAAATCAGCCACGGCTTCGATGACCAGGGCAGTAAGTTCGACGGCGATGGGGTGCTGCGCAACTGGTGGAGCGAGGCCGACAGGCGCGCTTTCGATGCCATCGGCAACCAGTTGGTGGCGCAATACGAGGCTTACCAGCCGCTGCCGGGCCAGTGCCTCAACGGCCGACTGACGCTGGGCGAAAATATTGCCGACTTGGCGGGCCTGCAGATCGCCTACAAGGCCTACAGGCATTCGCTGCGGGCCCAGCCGGCGCCAGTGATCGACGGCCACGATGGCGCGCAGCGCTTCTTCCTGGGCTGGGCGCGGACTTGGCGGGAGAAGGTGCGCGAAGCGCGCGCGCTGCAGCTCCTGAGCACCGATCCGCACTCCCCCGCTGAATTCCGCGCCAATGGCGCTGCGCTCAACCACGACGGGTTTCACTTAGCCTTCGGGACTCAGGCCGGCGACCGCATGTTCAAGCCCGCACAGCGGCGTATTCGTATTTGGTAGCAAAGATGTGGACTTCAAACGCTTTTTCTCGTCAACCCTGACGATCACGCCACTTCGACCCATCTGCGGTAGGCCAGGACGCAGCGCGCCGGGCTGGCGGCCGCTGAGGTAGTGTCTAAACTTGAACGACATGATTGAACGACATGACGAGTGAGGTGCCATGGCGAACGTGAACTCGAAGGCCCGCAGGGCTCTTGTCATTGGAGCAGGGATGGGCGGCTTGACTGCCGCCACCGCGTCAGCAAACTATTTCACACAAGTGATCCTGTTGGAGCGCGACGATCTCCCGCCCGGCCCCCTACCGCGAGCCGGGCTTCCACAAGGCAGGCATGTGCATGGCTTGCTGGGTGGCGGCCTCTATGCGCTTGCGCAGATGTTCCCAGGCCTCGTCGACGCACTGCCAGCGGCGGGTGCCGTTCCGGTCCGCGTTGGCCTGGATTCACGGCTGGAGCAAGTCGGGTACGACTCGTTTTCGCAGCGCGACCTCGGCCGGTGGGGCCATTCGATGTCGCGCCCGCTGCTCGAGCACGTCGTACGCGTCGAGCGCGACAGCCGCATCAAGACAAGGGTCGGATCGCCAGTCACGGAGATCATCGCGTCCGCGGATCGAGCTAGCGTGAGCGCCGTGCGGATCGAGAAGCGCGAGGGTGCCGCCGAGACTTTGCAGAGGAACACACCGCGCGTCGCCGCTTGTAGCGACTTGGGTTGCGGCGTTGCAAGGCGTTTCAAATTGGACTGATTGGGCGATTTCATGAATTCACATCCACCTGCGAAGACATGCGCAGCGCCGGCCCGCACGATTGCCAGGCTCAGCGTTGCATTTCCTTTTGCTGTACTGTCGGTTGGCGCAGTGGCCCAGAGCCCGGCCCAGTTGGCACCAGTTGTCGTCACGGCCACGCGCACCGAGGCACTCGCCTTCGACGTGCCTGCGTCGATCAATCGCATCGACGGCAGCGAGGTGCGTGACGGGCATGCGCAGATCAACATCTCGGAGAGCCTGGGCGCGGTGCCCGGACTGCTCGCGCGCGACCGGCAGAACTACGCGCAGGACGTGCAGATCTCGGTGCGCGGCTTCGGCGCGCGCTCGACCTTCGGCATCCGTGGTGTGCGCCTGTACGTGGACGGGATCCCCGCCACGCTGCCCGATGGCCAGGGCCAGATCTCCAACGTCGAGCTCGGTTCGGTCGGCCGCATCGAGGTGCTGCGCGGGCCGTTCTCTGCGCTCTACGGCAACTCGTCAGGCGGCGTGATCCAGGTCTTCACCGAGGAGGGCTCGGGTCCACCGACGTTCAGCTTCGGCGTCTCAGCCGGCAGCGACGGCGTGTTGCGTTACGGTGCACAGGCCAGCGGCGCCTCCGGCAACGGCTTCGGCTACAACGTCAGCGCGAGCCGCTTTCGCACCGACGGCTACCGCGACCACAGCGCCGTCGAGCGCACGCTCGGCAACGCCAAGCTGACGCTGCGCCCCGATGCCGATACCAAGTTCACGCTGCTCGCCAACAGCCTGGCGCTGCCCGAGGCGCAGGACCCGATGGGCCTGACGCGCGCGCAGTTCGACGCCAACCCGCGCGGCGTCGACCCGTCGGCGCTTGCCTACAACACGCGCAAGTCGGTGAACCAGACCCAGCTCGGGGCGATCCTCGAGCGCCGCGTCTCTGCGACCGATGCGCTGCAGGTGCTGGTCTATGCCGGCCACCGCAGCACCGAGCAGTTCCAGTCGATCCCGAAGAGCACGCAGGGCAGCGCGCTGAATCCGGGCGGCGTGATCGCGCTCGGCCGCGATTACGAGGGCGCCGACCTGCGCTGGACCTTGAAGGCGCACCTGCTCGATGCGCCCCTCACGCTCGTGAGCGGTGTGGCCTACGACGTGCTGGCCGAGCACCGCAGAGGCTACCAGAACTTCATCGGCACGACGCTGGGTGTGCAAGGTGCGTTGCGCCGCGACGAGGTCAACGACGTGACCAGCTTCGACCCGTACCTGCAGGCCGCCTGGCAGATCACGCCGCAGTGGTCGCTCAACGCCGGGCTGCGCCACAGCCGCGTCAGCTTCGTCTCGACCGATGGCTACATCGTCGGCACCAATCCCGACGACAGCGGCCGGGCCGCCTACACGGCCACGCTGCCGGTGCTCGGCGCGATGTACGCGCTGAGCAGCGACGTGCACCTCTACGCCACGGCCGGGCGCGGCTTTGAGACACCGACGCTGAACGAGCTCGCCTACCGCAGCGGCGGCGGCACCGGCCTGAACTTGGGCCTGCAGGCGGCGCGCAGCACGAGCTATGAAGCCGGCATGAAGACACGGCGGGCCGACTGGGGCGAACTGACAGTGGCAGCGTTTCGCACCGACACCGACAACGAGATCGTGACCCAGACCAACGTCAGCGGCCGTTCGACCTACCAGAACGCCGGCGCGACACGGCGAACCGGCCTCGAGCTCGGATGGTCCAACACCTACTTCGAGTACCTGCGCGCGCAGCTCGCGGCCACCTTGCTGAACGCGTCCTACCGCGACGGCTTCCTCACCTGCACGGCGTCGCCGTGCGCGGCGGCGAATGTGCCCATCCCGGCAGGCAACCGCATCCCCGGCATCGCCCGCGGCGCGCTGTTCGCGGCGCTGAACTGGGCGTCGCCTGCCGGCTGGCGCGCCGGCATCGAAGCGCGCTACCTCTCCAGCGTGCTCGTCAACGACCTGAACAGCGACGCCGCGCCGCGCTACGCGACCGCCGCGGCCAACGTCGGCTACTTGTTGAATCTGGGGTCGTGGGAGCTCAGTGGCTTCGTGCGCGGCGACAACCTGTTCGCACGCCGCTACGCCGGCTCGGTGATCGTCAACGAAGGCAACAGCCGCTTCTTCGAGCCGGCTCCTGGCCGCACATGGCTGGCGAGCGCTTCGGCGACGATCAGGTTCTGAGCCGCTGCGATGAGCACCACGCCCTTAACGTCCGATGCACGCCACGGCCGGCCACGGCCGCTTAGCGATCGCGTTGCATTGGCTGATCGGCACCGCGTTGCTGGCGAAGATCGCCTTCGGCTTTCTGCTCGACTAAATCGCGCCGCGAGGCACACCGGCTCGCGCCCACACCATCAATCTGCACAAGTCTGTCGGGATTCCTCGGAGCGCTGATCGTCGCCCGCCTCGCGTGGCTCCTGCGGCACCGGCCGCCACGAACCTGCGACAGATCCTGCGCCCCGGTTGATCTTCGCCGCGCGTTGCGCGGCCTCCACGACCCACGCGTGAATCGCCCCCACGCTCAGCGACAAGCCGAACAGGTCGCACAGCAACTCGATCACCTTGCAGTACGGGCCGTGCACGATCAGGACGGGGCAGAGTTCGTGAAGCGCCGGTCAACGGCTGCAAGGTGTCCGAAAACAT
>JANYBE010000457.1 GCA_025360945.1 Rhizobacter sp.
TGGCGCAGCGTCGCCTCGGGCTGCAGGTCGGGCAGTTCGGGCAGATACGTGCGCACGCCAGCGTCGATGTCGAGCTTGCCCTCTTCGGCGAGCAGCAACGCCGCGAGACAGGTGAAGTGCTTGCTCGTCGAGCCGATGCGCATGCGCGTGCGCGGAGTGTTGGCCACCGCCAGCTCCACGCTGGCCAAGCCGAAACCGCGCCGGTAGATGGGCTTGCCGTGGCTCGCCACACCGACCACCACGCCGGGTGCGTCGCTGCGATTGACGGAGGCGAAGAGTGCGTCCAGCGCGGACGTCAAGGCCTTTTCCTTCGACAGCGGTTTCGCTTCGGCGGGTTTGGATTCAGACATGTTCGTCTCCATGATGAGGGGGTTGCGATGCCGCACTGGCGGGCGGCGCAGAGGATGGCCGAACGGGCGGTTCGGCAGGCTCGGCGAGCGCCACCACCGTGCCGACGAAGCGCCGTTCGACTTTGAACGTCAGGAGTGAGCCGAGCCCCAGGCTCACTGCGGCAACGACCGCCACCGCAATGAGCAAGCCGCGCGGCTCGGCATGCAATGCATCGGACAGCAGACCGACAAGCACCGGGCTGAGCGCGGACAGGAGCAGGGTGACGACCGAGCCCAGCGCGATCACCCGCGAGCGCAGCGATTGCGGTGTCATGTCTTGCAACAGCGTCGGTGCGACGACGCTGCCCGCAATCAGGAATACCACTTGCAGACCGAACAGCACGTAGACGTGCATCGCACTCGTCGCGACCAGCAAGCCGGCCGACGCCAGCGCGGACAAGCCGAAGCCGATGACGAGCACGCGCACCGGCGTCGCCACACCCAGGCTCGGCCGCAGTCGGCGCACGCCGTAGCCACCAATCAGTGCGCCCACGACGGTGCCGATCAAGTACGCAGCGCCGATGCCTTGCCCGACCTGTTGCGGCGTGCCGCCGAAGTTGCGCGAGGCGATGACCGGCGCCCAGGCAGCGAGCGCGGCGATACCGAGGCCGCCCAGGCCCGTCGCGCCAAAAATGCCGACCACTGTGCTGCCGTGTGCTCGCAGGTAATCCGCAAGCCGCAAGGGCGCGGCGCTATGCGCCCCGACGGTACCGTTGGAATCCTTCCGGACTCGAATCAGCAAGATCAACAGCGCGACAATCGGCCCCGGCAGCGCGACCGCGAAGAACGAGAGCCGCCACGATTCCATCGTATGCATTTCAAAAGGCAGCGCTTCGCGCGCACCTTGCAGCGATTCGATCAAGGTGCCGCTGAGTCCGATACCGATGCCGGCGCCGAAGATCGCCGCGACCGCGTAGATGCCGTTGGCGAGCACGCGTCGCTTCGCCGGGACCATCTCCGGTATCAGGCCATAGACGATCGGCGCCAGGCCGGCCTCGCCGATGCCGAGACCGATCGCGGCGACGAACAATGACGGGAAGCTCCACGCGAGACCGCAGGCCGCCGTGGCAGCGGTCCAGACGAGCACGCACGAAGCCAAGACGGTGCGCCGGCCGTAGCGGTCCGCCAGCCATCCCAACGGCACTGCGGCGGCGCCCGAGAACAAGGCGATGCCGGCGCCCTGCAGCAGCCCGAGCTTGGTGTCTGACAGCCCGAGTGACTGCCGAATCGGGTCGGCCAGCAGCACCAGGATCTGACGATCCGCTGCGGCGAGCACGGTGGCCGCGATCAGGACCACCAGGCCATACCAAGCAAGCAGCCATTGCCCCGGCCCGACCCGCTGTTCTGCGGGGACCGATGCCGGAGTCCCGACGGCGGGTTGATCGATCAACGGGATGCCTGCGCTGGCCGTGCTCGGATGCGGCGACGCGTTCAGAACGAAGCGCTCACCGTCAGGCCGAAGGTGCGCGGTTGCGCGACCGAGACCAAGGCATTGCCACCCAGCGGTATGAACGCTGTACCGGCTGACAGCTGCGCACGTTTGTCAAACACGTTTCGCACGAACATTCCAATGCCGAAGCGCCCCACATCGATGCCTGCCTGGAGGTCGACCAGCGAATAGGACGGCATCTTGTAGCTCGGCAGTGTGCTGCTGCCCACGCGGATTCCTGCGTCGCGATTTCCGACGTAGCGATACGCCACTCCGGCGTACGCAGGATTCGCGGCCAGGGCGAAGCTGTAGTTGGTCGAAAGCGACGCGGAGAACTTCGGGCTGTCCGGCAACCGATCCCCAGTCATCGCGCCCAGGCCCGGCGCATCTTCCGTGAACTTTGCGTCGGTGTAGGCCCCCTTGGCGATCAGCGTCCACTGCGCGAGCGGTCGATACGTTGCCGACAGTTCGGCACCCTGCACGCGCGCGTTTCCGGCATTGGCGATGACGCTCACGCCGCTTATCGCACGGGGCTGCTGGATATTGCGCCACTCAAGATCATAGATGGCAGCTTCGACCGAGAGCGTCTTGTTCAGATCGGCCTTGTAGCCCACCTCGTAGCTCGTCAGCGAATCGGAGGCGAACGTCGTATTCGGGATGACAGGCTGCCCCGTTTTGATGTCCAACACAACCGCGTTGGGACCGCCGGGACGGTAACCCGTCGCCACTCGCCCATAGATGCTGCTTTCGGGATTCAACGCATACCGCCCTGTCAGAAGGTATGTGGCGGTGTCCTCCGACGACTCGGCCGAAAGCGAATTGTTG
>JANYBE010000470.1 GCA_025360945.1 Rhizobacter sp.
CCATGACGCGAATGCCGCGCGTGCCGACCTCGGCCGACGGCGCGATGCGGTCGATGCGGCCTTCGACCGGCGTGGCCGACCCCTCAACGCGAACGCTGAGCTTCTGCCCCGGCTTCAACAGCGAGACCTGGTGCGTGCCGACCACGCCGGCGAGTTCGAGCTCTTTGAGATCGACCACGGTGATCAGCTCCTGCTCGGCGCTGACCTTCTCGCCGGGAAGCACGCTGCGCTTGCCGACCACGCCGCTGATCGGCGCAGCCAGCGCCGCTTCGCGGATGCTCAGGCTCGACGTGGCCAGTTGCGCCTGCGCCGATTTGAGCTGCGCCCGCGCGGCTTCGAGCGTGGCGCTGGACGATTCAAGCGCGTTCGTCGAGATGAACTTCTGGTTCGCCAGGTCAATGTTGGAGGTGTGTAGACGTTGGGCTTCGGCGACACGTGCCTTGGCCGAATCGACCCCGGCGGCGCGCTCGGCGGCGCGGCTTTGCAGATCCGACAGATCGATTGTGCCCAGCGTCTGACCGGCCTTGACGCGGCTGCCCTCGGCGACCGCCAGGCTCAGCAGCGTGCCTGCGGCCTTCGCACGCACGATCGCCGTGCGCGGTGCCATCAATGGGCCGGAGAACTCGATGCGCTCGGGCATTGCCGTTAGCACCGGCCGGATGACCTCGGCCGGCGTGAACTCGAGCGTCACTTCCGGCTTCTTGTCTTTGTCTGCGGCAGGGCCGGTGCTCTTGGCACGCGACACCGCCACCAGCGTGGCCGCGGCGATGATGACGCCTAAGCCCCCGACCACGAGCCACCGCTTTCGCATGAGGCTTCCTTTCATGTTGTTGTCTGTCTGGGGCGGGAGTGTAGGCACCGGATCGGGTGCGGCAATCCCACGTGCGATGGACTGCGGATTGTCGGGGTCAGGCTGCATTGGAGCGGCTCAGGCAGTCACCGGGCAAGACGCCAGGCGCGAATACTGCACAGCACGGCAAGCAGCCCAGCTGCGCTGGCTCCCCAGAACACCGCGGCAAAACCGAGCGCCTGGCTCAAGACCCCGCCGACGAGGCCGCCGACGACGCCGGACGCCCCATAGCCCAGCACCGTGTACAGCGCCTGGCCGCGCCCACGCAGCCGGCCCGGGAAATGCCGGTTGATCACCGCGATGCATGAGCTGTGCTGGGCCGCGAACGTGAGCGCATGGCTGCACTGCACCAGCACAAGCAGCCAGGGCACGGCCCCGAACGCGGCGATCAGCGCGAGGCGCAGCGTCGTGGCGAGCGCGGCCAATGTCAGCCAGGCATGCGGCGACAGGCGTGCTAGCCAGCGCCCCTGGAACCAGAACCACGTCACCTCGGACACCACGCCGGCGGCCCAGACCAGTCCGACCGCCGTCTTGCTGTAGCCCAGCGAGACAAGGTAGAGCGAGAAGAACGCGTACAGGCTGGTGTGGGCGAGCACGGTGAAGAACACGCCGGCGAAAAACCAGGCCACCACCGGCTCGCGCAACACCGTGAGCGCGCCGGGTGCGGCGTAGCTGTCGTGTGCGGCTTCATCGATCGTCGGCAACCGCAGTGCCGCGACCAGCAGCAGGCCCAGTAACGCGCTCACCAGCCAGGGGAAGCTGCGCACGCCGATTGCCTGCATCAGCGCGCCGCTGCCGACGACCGTGAAGATGAAGCCGATCGAGCCCCAGACCCGCACGCGGCCGTAGCGGCCGGCGTCCAGCGTCGCACCGCTGCTGACGTAGTGCGCCAGCGCCGCCTCGCTGATCGGGATGACGCCCGCGGTACAGATGAACAGCGCGAGCGTCACAGCCGCGATCCAGCCATACGCGCCCGAGACGAAGTACCCACACGCACTCGTCAGTGCACAGCCGACCGCGACGCGCAGCAGCTGCGTGCGTCGGCCGCTGTGGTCGGCGAGCCAGCCCCAGGCGTAGGGGCTGAACAGGCGTGTCGAGCTTTGCAGCGAAGCGAGCACGCCGATCGACAGCGTGCTGTAGCCCAGACTCTGGAACCACAGCGGCGCGTAAGTGCCGAACAGTCCGGCGTAGGAGAAGTAGGCGAACGAGACCGAGCTGAATGCGAAGAGCGCGCGCCGTGACGACGTCGGCATCAGCTGCCCGGTGCCCGAGCCGGGATCGCCTGCATCGGCACGACCACGTCGCCGCACTGCGCGCGCTGGCGCAGCGCGTGGTCCATCAGCACCAGCGCCAGCATCGCCTCGGCGATCGGCGTCGCGCGGATGCCGACGCAAGGGTCATGGCGGCCGAAGGTTTCGACGGTGGCCGGGCCGCCAGCAAGATCGATCGACTGGCGCGGGCTGCGGATCGAGCTGGTCGGTTTGATCGCGATGCTAACCGTGATGTCCTGCCCGGTCGAGATGCCGCCGAGCACACCGCCGGCATTGTTTGAGCGAAAGCCCTCGGGCGCGAGCTCGTCGCCGTGCGTGGTGCCGCGTTGCCTCACGCTCGCGAAGCCGGCGCCGATCTCCACGCCCTTGACGGCGTTGATGCCCATCATTGCCTTGGCGATGTCGGCATCGAGTTTGTCGAACAGCGGCTCGCCCAGTCCGACCGGCACACCACACGCTGTCACGGCAATGCGCGCGCCGCAGCTGTCACCGGCCTTGCGCAACTCGTCCACGTAGGCCTCGATGCGCGCGATGTCGCTTGCGTTCGCGGCGAAGAACGGGTTGTTCGGCACATGCTCCAGCGATTCGAACGGGATCGCGAGGTCGCCGATCTGCGTCATGTGGCCGGCGAAGGTCGTACCGTGGTGCTGCAGCAACCACTTGCGGGCGACCGCGCCGGCGCCGACCATCGGCGCCGTCAGCCGCGCCGACGCCCGCCCGCCACCGCGCGGATCGCGCAGCCCGTATTTGTGCAGATAGGTGTAGTCGGCGTGGCCCGGGCGGAACGTGTCGAGGATATTCCCGTAGTCCTTGCTGCGCTGGTCGGTGTTGCGGATCACGAGGCAGATCGGCGTGCCGGTCGTCAGGCCTTCGAAAACACCGGAAAGAATCTCGACCGTGTCGGGCTCGTTGCGCTGCGTAACGTGACGCGACGTGCCGGGACGCCGCCGATCGAGCTCGGGCTGGATGTCGGCTTCCGACAGCG
>JANYBE010000478.1 GCA_025360945.1 Rhizobacter sp.
GCATGGCACGCGAGCTCGCCAAGGTGGAGCAGGACCGCGCGGTGATGCTCGCCGGCATCTCGCACGACCTGCGCACGCCACTGGCCCGCTTGCGCCTGGAAGCCGAAATGAGCGTGCAGGACGAAGAGGCCAAGCAGAACATGGCGATGGACATCGATCAGCTCGACGCCATCATCGACAAGTTCATGGACTATGCGCGCCCCGGCGAAAGCAAGCTGACGCCGGTGCATCTGAGCAGTGTGGTCGACCGTGAGATGGCGGCGTTCCGCGACACGCGGCAGATCCGCATCACCTCGCGCGTCGCGATCGACACCAAAGTCATGGCCGACGACACCGAGCTCGGCCGCGTGTTGCAAAACCTGTTCGAGAACGCGCGCCGCTATGGCCGCAGCACCGACACCGGCATCGCGCGAGTGCTCGTCAGCTACGCACGCACCGGGCCGTGGGTGATCATCACGGTGCGCGACTTCGGCCAGGGCGCCGATCCGCGCAAGCTCGCGCAGCTTACGACGCCGTTCTTCCGCGGCGACGCAGCCCGCACCGCGGCCACCGGCGCCGGTCTGGGGCTGGCAATCGTCGACAAGGCGGTGCAGCGCATGGGTGGCACCTTCGAGCTCGTCAACGCGCCCGATGGCGGGCTGATGGCGCACATCCGGCTGAAGAAGGCGCCCTGAGGTGCTACAGACTCACGCGCCGCGCCACAGCAGGCACACCGCTCGCGCCTCGATCGCCTCGAAGCGCCCGACCGGGCCCATCTTCTCTGCCGTCTTCGCTTTCACGCTGACCTGATCGACATTGATGTCGAGCGCCTGCGCAATGCGCTGGCGCATCGCAAGAACATGTGGCGCCATCTTCGGCGCCTGCGCGATGACGGTGCTGTCGATGTTGCCGACCAGCCAGCCCGCAGCACGCACGCGACGCGCGCTCTCGGCGAGCAGCGCGATCGAATCGGCGCCCCGGTATTGCTCGTCGGTGTCGGCGAAGTGAAAGCCGATGTCGCCCATCGCCGCGGCGCCGAACAGCGCATCGATGATCGCATGACACAGCGCGTCGGCGTCCGAGTGGCCCATCAGCCCGTGGGTGTGGGGAATCTCGACGCCGCCCAGCACCAGCCTGCGCCCTTCGACGAGCGCATGGGTATCCCAGCCTTCGCCGATGCGCCACAGGGGTGGCTTCACTCTTGCATTCATGTGCGCGTCCTCAGCAGGCGTTCGGCCAGCTCGAAATCCTGCGGCCAGGTGATCTTGAAGTTTTCCATGCCGCACGCGACGAGCTTGGGTGCTAGGCCAGTCGCCTCGATCGCGCTGGCCTCGTCGGTGACGCTGGAGGCCGCGGCCAGCGCGTCGCGCAAGGTCTTCAGGCGAAACATCTGCGGGGTCTGTGCCTGCCATTTGGCGTGGCGGTCGATGGTCGAGACCGAGCGGCCGTCATGTGCTGCCTTCAGCGTGTCGGCGAGCGGCAGCGCGAGCAACCCGCCCACGGCGTCGTCGATGCACGCGTCGATCAGCGCATCGATCCACTCGGGGCGAACAAGGCAGCGCGCGGCATCGTGCACCAGCACCCAATCGCAATCGCGTGCGCCGTGCCCGGCAAGGTCACGCAAGCCGTTCACCACCGTGTGCGCGCGCGTCGCACCGCCATCGCGCGACACCCACCCGGCGAATCCCGGCGCGTGCGTTTCAAACTCATGATCCTGAGCGCTCAGCACCACGAGCGTCTGCGTCAGCCGCGTCACCTGCGCCAGCGCCGCCAACGTGTGTGCCACCAGGCTTCGCCCTGCCAGCGACGCGTACTGCTTCGGGCCTTGCGCGCCCGAGCGCTCGCCCGTACCGGCGCAGGGAATCAACGCGTACAGGCGTGGAAGGTCTTCGGGGGTGGGAGCCTGCGTCATTGGAGCGCGAATTCTATAATCGGCAGTATCTGCCGCCCCACGAAGCGCCACAGTCTGCTGGCCTCGCGGGGCGGCGCCATTTGCGCAACTCCCCACGCATGCAACTCCCTGCAATCGCCCCCGGCAAACGCTTCACGCTGCCGCGCCCGACCGGCTCAGCCGATGCGCTGCTGCTTGCGCGCTTCGCGCAGGCGCAGGCGGCTGCGAAGAAGATCACCGCGATCATTACCGCTGAGCCGGCCGACACGCAGCGGCTCGAAGCCGAGCTGCCGTTCTTCGCGCCCGGCCTGCGCATCGCCGTGTTTCCGGACTGGGAGACGCTGCCCTACGACACCTTCTCGCCGCACCAGGACCTGATCTCGGAGCGGCTGGCTACGCTGTGGCGCATCCAGCAGGGCGACGTCGACGTGGTGCTGTTGCCGGCATCGACCGCGCTGGTGCGGCTCGCGCCGCCGAGCTTTCTCGCGGCCTACACCTTCCACTTCAAGCATAAGGAAAAGCTCAACGAGACGGCGCTGAAGACGCAGCTCACGCTGGCGGGCTACACGCACGTAAGCCAGGTCGTCTCGCCCGGCGAGTACGCGGTGCGCGGCGGGCTGATCGACCTGTTCCCGATGGGCTCGGCGGTGCCGTACCGGGTCGACCTGTTCGGCGACG
>JANYBE010000484.1 GCA_025360945.1 Rhizobacter sp.
GGTGCGCCGGCGCCGCCGCTGCCACGCCTGCGACAAGCGCTTTACGACCTACGAGCGCGCCGAAATTGCGCTGCCGTCGGTCGTCAAGAAGGACGGTACGCGGGCCGACATGGATCCAGCCAAAATCCGCGCCTCGATGACGCTGGCGCTGCGCAAGCGACCGGTCAGCGTCGAGCAGATCGACGCCGCGATGGAGCGCATCCAGGACAAGCTGCTCAACAGCGGCGCTAAGGAAGTGCCCTCAACACGGCTTGGTGAACTTGTGATGCGCGAACTCAAACGCATCGACAAGGTCGCCTATGTTCGTTTCGCATCGGTCTACCGCAGCTTCGAAGACGTCGATGAATTCCGCCAGCTGATCCGCGACATCTAGCCCACATCTAGCCCGAGACTCCCCAAGGAGGGCGCGCAAGAGTCACGCCGCACTCCACCATTGCCGGCACCGATTCCGCCCTGAGCGCAGCGCCCGCGCTGGCGGCGCGGTAGCATCGTTGCCACCATGACGTCCAGCCACGCCACACCGATGCACGAAGCGCTCGCGCTCGCGCACGGCGCCATCGGCCTGTCCGAGCCGAATCCGCGAGTCGGCTGCGTGATCACCTTGGCCGATGGCCGCGTCCTGGGCCGCGGTCACACACAGCAGGCGGGCGGGCCGCATGCCGAGGTGATGGCCTTGCGCGACGTGAGCGCGCGCGGCGAGAGCGCGCGCGGCGCGACCGCCTGGGTGACGCTCGAGCCGTGCTCGCACCACGGCCGCACACCACCGTGTTGCGATGCGCTGATCGAAGCCGGCGTCGCGCGCGTCGTGATGGCGCTGGAAGACCCGAACCCGCTCGTCGCCGGCCGGGGTGCGGCGCGCCTGCGCGCTGCAGGCATCGCGGTCGAGACCGGAGCGCTCGCGCACGACGCACGCGAACTCAACATCGGCTTCTTCTCGCGCATGCAGCGCGGCCGACCGTGGGTGCGGCTGAAGGCTGCGGTGTCGCTCGATGGCCGCACGGCGCTCAACAACGGCGCGAGCCAGTGGATCACCGGCGCGCACGCGCGTACCGACGGCCACGCGTTTCGCAAGCGGGCCGGTGCAGTGCTGACGGGCGTGGGCACCGTGCTCGACGACGACCCGCGGCTCGACGTGCGCCTGGTGGAGACCAGGTCGCAGCCGCTGCGCGTGATCGTCGATTCGCGCCTGCAGACGCCGCCCGCGTCGAAGATCCTCGATGCACCCGGCCGCGCATTGATCTACGCCGCCGTCATCGGCGAGGAACGCGCCGCCGCACTGCGCGCACGTGGCGCCGAGATCGCTCCCGCTCCCGGCGCGAACGCGAAGGTCGATCTCGTCGCGATGCTCGCCGATCTGGCCGTACGCGGCATCAACGAGCTCCACGTCGAAGCCGGCCACAAGCTCAACGGTTCGTTCGTGCGCGAAGGCCTCGTCGACGAGTTCCTGATCTACATGGCACCGAAGCTGCTCGGCATCGGCCGCGAGCTCGCCGCGTTTGGGCCGCTCGAACACTTGAGCGACAGCCTCGCGCTGCGTTTCGAGAGCGTCACGCCCGTCGGCGCTGACCTGCGCCTCATCGCGCGTCCTGCAACAATCAACTGATGTTCACCGGCATCATCAGCGGCCTCGGTCGCATCACCCAGGTCCGCGCGCTCGGCGCGGACGAATCTCAGGGCAAGCGACTGACCATCGCGACGCCGCCCGGCTACCTCGCCGACGTGCAACTCGGCGACAGCATCGCGATCAACGGCGCATGCATGACGGTAACGACCCTCGACACCGCGGCGCACCACTTCACGCTCGACATCTCGCCAGAGAGTCTAGGCAAGACCGCCAGCCTGGGCGAGCCAGGTGCGGTGAACCTGGAAAAGGCGATGCGCGCGAATGACCGACTCGGCGGCCACATGGTCAGCGGCCATGTAGACGGCATTGGCACCGTGACGCACTTCGCACTGGTCGGTGACGACTGGAAAGAGCTGCGCATTCGAACGCCCGCCGAACTGGCGCGCTTCATCGCCTACAAAGGCTCGATCACCGTCAACGGCGTGAGCCTGACCGTGAACCGCGTGATCGATGGCCACGAGGGCTGCGAACTGAGCATCAACCTGATTCCGCACACGCTGGCGAACACGACCCTCGGCGCGCTGCACACCAGCCAGCGCGTGAACCTCGAGATCGACCTGATAGCGCGCTACGTCGAGCGCATGCTGACGGCCCCGAAGGTCAACTGAGCGGGTACCCGGTCGATCCCGGGCCGCGACCTACAATTCGAGGATGGCCATTTCCCCCATTCCCGAGCTGGTCGCCGAACTGGCAGCCGGCCGCATGATCATCCTCGTCGACGAGGAAGACCGCGAGAACGAAGGCGATCTGGTGATCGCCGCCGACCACGTCACGCCCGAAGCGATCAATTTTATGGCACGCTTCGGTCGCGGCCTGATCTGCCTCACGCTCACACCCGAGCGCTGCGACCGTCTCCAGCTGCAGTCGATGACGGCGCGCAATGGCACGCGCCACGGTACCGCGTTCACTGTCTCGATCGAGGCCGCCACCGGCGTCGACACCGGCATCTCTGCAGCCGATCGCGCCCGCACCGTGCAGGCCGCGGTAGCGCGCGATGCGAAGGCCAGCGACCTGGTTCAGCCGGGCCACATCTTCCCGCTGCGCGCGCAAGAAGGCGGCGTGCTGATGCGCGCCGGGCACACCGAAGCCGGTTGCGACCTGGCCGGCATGGCGGGTCTCTCGCCCGCCGCGGTGATCTGCGAAGTGATGAAGGACGACGGCACGATGGCGCGCCTTGCAGACCTGATCGCGTTCGCAAAAGAGCACCGGCTAAAGGTCGGCACCATTGCCGACCTGATCGAATACCGCAGCCGCAACGAGACGCTGATCGAGCGCGTCGGTCGGCGCACGCTCGTCACCGCGCAGGGCGCATTCGACTGCAGCGCGTTTCGCGACCGCACCGGCGGGCTGCACCTCGCGCTCACGCATGGCCAGTGGACGCATACCGACGAAGTGCTGGTGCGCGTGCACGAGCCGCTCTCGGTGATGGACCTGCTCGACGTCGGCGACAGCTGCCAGCACTCGTGGCCACTGCCGAAGGCACTGGCCGCGCTGCAGAAGAGCCCGCGCAGCGCGGCGGTGCTTCTCAACTGCGGCGAGGATGTCGCTGCGCTCGTGCCGCATGTGCTGCCGGCCGCGAATGGTGCCGCACGGCCTTCCGGCCAAATGGACTTGCGCACCTACGGCATCGGCGCACAGATCCTGCGCGAGCTCGGCATCGCCAAGATGAAACTGCTGGGCAGCCCGCGCCGCATGCCCAGCATGACCGGCTATGGCCTGGAAGTCACCGGCTTCCTCGCAGCCGACACCTGAAAGAAACTTCTCCAATGCAAGACGCTGACAAGAGCGCCACCGCCAGCGGAGGCCTGATCGCCCAGATCGACGGCCGCTCCTTGCGCATCGGCATCGTGCAGGCGCGTTTCAACGCCGCGCTCACCGACGCGCTCGCCACCGCATGCATGAATGAACTCGCCGCGCTCGGTGTCGGCCCGAAGCACATCACGCACATCACCGTGCCGGGCGCACTCGAAGTCGCGCTGGCGCTGCACGCGCTTGCCGAGAGCGAAGACTACGACGCGCTCATCGCACTCGGCTGCATCATCCGCGGCGAGACCTACCACTTCGAGTTGGTCGCCAACGAGAGCGGCGCGGCCGTGACGCGCGTCGCGCTCGACCACGGCATCCCGATCGCGAACGCGGTGCTCACGGTCGAGAACGAAGACCAAGCCTGGGCCCGCATCGACAAGGGCCGCGACGCCGCCCGCGTGGCCGTCGAGATGGCGAATCTCATGGAAGACCTCTCGTGACCGAACCGACCACCGCGGCGCCGACGCAGATCGCATCGAAGCGCCCCAAACCCAAATCGGCCCGCCGCCGCGCGCGCGAAGTCGCGCTGCAAGGGTTGTACGAATGGCTGATCTCGGGCGCCGAAGCGAGCGTTGTCGATGCGCACATGCGCGAGCAGGACGGTTTCGACAAGTGCGACTCCGCCCACTTCGATGCGCTACTGCACGGCTGCATCACGCAAGCGGTCGACATCGATACGGTGCTGACGCACCACGTGGATCGCAAGACGACCCAGCTCTCGCCAGTCGAACACGGCGTGCTGATGATCGGTGTCTACGAGCTCAAGCACTGCATCGAGATTCCGTACAAGGTCGCGATTAACGAAGCTGTCGAGCTTGCCAAGAGCTTCGGCGGTACCGACGGCCACAAGTACGTGAACGGCGTGCTCGACAAGGCTGCCGCGGAGTTGCGCTCCGTGGAGGTCAACGCAGCCCGCGCGAAGCGATGAGGCTGGCCCGCCGGCTCGACCACATCGAGCCCTTATACGTGATGGAGTTCGCGAAGGCCGCGGCCGAGCTCGCGCGCAGCCCCGTGTGCGCGAACGCGCCGATGATCTTCCTGAACATCGGCGAGCCCGATTTCACCGCGCCGGCGCTGGTGCGCGAAGCGAACGAGCGCGCCGTCAGCACGGGCCGCACGCAGTACACCGACGCGACCGGCCTGCCCGCGTTGCGCAATCGCATCAGCGCTTGGTACGCGTCTCGCTTCGGCTTGAGCATCGCTTCGCACCGCATCGTCGTGACCGCCGGCGCGTCGGCCGCGTTGCAGCTCGCCTGCCTGGCCCTCGTCGACCGCGACGACGAGGTGCTGCTGCCCGATCCGAGCTACCCGTGCAACCGCCACTTCGTCGCGGCCGCCGAGGGCAAGCCAGTGCTGCTGCCGGCCTCGGCCGGTGCGCGCTACCAGCTCGACGCGGCGGGCGTGCAGGCCGCGTGGGGGCCACGCACGCGCGGGGTGCTGCTCGCGTCGCCCTCGAACCCGACCGGTACCTCGATCGACCCGCTCGAAATGGGTCGCATCGGCGACGTGGTGCGTGCACACGGCGGCTTCATGCTGGTCGACGAGATCTATCTCGGTCTGAGTTTCGACGAGCGCTACGGCCACAGCGCCCTGATGCACGGCGACGATGTGATCGCTATCAACAGCTTCTCCAAGTACTTCTCGATGACGGGCTGGCGCCTGGGCTGGCTGGTCGTCCCCGACGCGCTGGTGGCGCCGATCGAGAAGCTCGCGCAAAACCTCTACATCTGCCCGAGCACGCTGGCGCAGCATGCGGCGCTGGCATGCTTCGAACCCGAATCCATTGCCGAGTACGAGCGCCGCCGCGACGAGTTCCGTGCCCGGCGCGACTTTCTCGTGCCGGCACTGAACGCGCTGGGACTGAACGTGCCGGTGATGCCCGACGGCGCGTTCTACGCCTGGGCCGATTGTTCGAAGCACAGCGCCGACAGCTGGGACTTCTGCTTCGAAGCGATGAGGCGCGCGCACGTCGCGATCACGCCGGGGCGCGACTTCGGCCACCATGGTAGCGAGCGCTTCGTGCGGTTGTCGTATGCGAACTCAATGGCGCAGCTTCAGGAAGCCGTCGCGCGTCTGCGCCGGATGCTTGGATGACTGTGGCATCGACAGCGAAGCCATGGCTATGAATCGTGAGCGGTTGTGACCAAGCCCGCGATGCCGGCGCTTTTCGCACCATTGACGCGCTTGGGCTCGGCTAAGCTGCAATGGTGAGCTCGTTCAGCCCCCCTCCCAGCCCCGCCTCCAACGACTCGGAGCCCGCACCGGCGCCCAGCCTGCCGAGCGACCCCGCGCTGTGGGGCGAGGCCGACATGCATGCGATGCGTGGCCCGGCCGCCGCGTTCTCGACCCAGACGCCCGACCCAGCCGACCAGCGCCACCCGACGATCGGCCACATCGGCCGCTACGCGCTCAAGCACCGCCTCGGCGAAGGCGGCCTGGGTACGGTATACGCGGCGCACGACCCGTTGCTGTCGCGCTTGATCGCCGTGAAGACGCTCAACGTCGAGATCGAGGAGAGTGAGCGCGGCGCGTTCAACTCGATGTTCCTGAACGAAGCGCGTGCCGCTGCCGGGTTGAACCACACCCACATCGTCACGGTGTTCGACGCCGGCGTCAGCGACAACCGCGCCTACATCGCTATGGAGCTGCTCAAGGGCCGCGACCTGCGCCAGCTACGCCAAGAAGGCTGGCGCGCGACGCACGCGCAGGCCGCGCTGATCGTGCGGCGTGTCGCCGACGCGCTCGGCTATGCGCACAGCAAGGGCGTGGTGCACCGGGACGTAAAGCCTGCCAACATCTTCATGATCGGCCGCACGCAACCCAAGGTGCTCGATTTTGGCATCGCCCGCATCGCGCATCGGCACGACGTGCACGCCGATGCCGAACTCGCTGCCGGTTCGCCCTACTACATGGCACCGGAGCAGGCGCGCCAGGAGCCGGTGGACCGCCGCGCCGATGTCTTCTCGCTCGGCGTCGTGCTGTACGAGCTGCTCACCGACGTGAAGCCCTTTCGCGGCACGACGCTCGAAGAGATCACCGACGCGGTGCTCAATCATGAGCCGCCGCTTGCGAGCGCGGTCGAGCCGAGCGTGCCGGTGGCGCTGGCCGAGATCGCCGCGAAGGCGCTCGCGAAGAACCCCGAACACCGCTACCGCTCGGCGCGTGCGTTCTCACGCGACCTGCGCCACTGGCTCGACGAGAACACCAGCAGCGCGGCTGACGCAGACGCGCCGGTGCAGAGCAGCCCGAAGTCGCGCGGTCTTCTGTGGGTCGTTGCCGGCGTCGCCGGCGCGGCCGTGCTCGGCGGCCTGATCTGGGCCGCGGTGACCCCCAAGCCCGCCGTGGAACGAACGGCTCCGGCGGCGGCATCGGCCGTGGCGACGCAGCCCGCATCGACGCCTGTGGTGACGCCCACCCCTGGCTCGACCGCCGGCGCCGTCGCGCCGGCGGTCGCGATACCCGAACCTGTGCCGGCCGTTGTCGAGGCCCCGAGTGCGCCTATGGTCAAGAGCATCTCCGTGCCCGCGGCGGTCAAAGGCACGGCCCCACCCGCCAAGGAAACTCCGAAGGAGCGCCGCGCCCGCGAGGCTCGAGAGCGCGATGCGCGAACCGGTGCCAGCCCGGCCCCGTCCGCCGCGCCAGCACGCGGTCTTGTGCGCATTGCGATTAGCCCGTGGGGCGAGGTCGAGGTCGACGGCAAGCCCGCAGGTACCTCGCCGCCGCTGACCGATCTCAGCCTGCCCGAAGGGCGCCACCAGATCGTGATCCGCAACACCGACCTGCCGGCGCATACTGCGGTCGTCAACGTCACGGCCGATCAACCGGTCACTCTGAAGCACAAGTTCTAACCATGCCACGACTGCTGCTGAGTCCGAGCCTTGCACTCGCCGCCTTGCTGGCCGGCTGTGTCGTGCCTCCACCCGCGCGGCCCGGCCTGATGGACATGGCCGAGCGCCCGGCCGAGAAGGCCTTGCTCGCAGGCATGCGCGCGTACGAGGACGCGCAGTATTCGCTCGCCGAAACCCAGCTCGATCTGGCGCTCAAGGGTGGCCTGGCCTCGCCGCGCGACCGCGCCGCGGCCCACAAGCACCTCGCGTTCATCTACTGCACCAGCGATCGCATCAAGGCCTGCGAGGACGAATTCCGCGCCGCGCGCGCAGCCGACCCGGCCTTCGCGCTGAGCAAGTCAGAGGCCGGCCACCCGCAATGGGGTCCGGTGTACCAGCGCGTGCGGCAATAATCGGCGCCGTGCCGATGACCGAACTGCATCCAGCCCCGTTTCGCTTCCCGCTGCGGGTGTACTGGGAAGACACCGATGCCGGTGGCGTGGTCTTCTACGCGAACTACCTGAAGTTCTTCGAGCGCGCGCGCACCGAGTGGTTGCGCTCGCTCGGCTTTGAGCAGGAGCGACTGCGCGCGCAGACCGGCAGCATCTTCATCGTCACCGACACGCGCGTGCGCTACCTGCAGCCGGCGCGACTCGATGACCTGCTCGCGGTGACGGTGCAGGTCGAGCATGCGGGCCGCGCCCAGATGACCATCGCGCAGCAGGCATGGCGCGAGTCGACCCACGGCGAGACTTTGCTGGCCCAAGGCACGATACGCATCGGCTGTGTCGATGCCGGAACCTTTCGACCGCAGCGTATTCCGACCGCGATCGCGCAATCCCTCAACGACACGTCACCCGGCCATCACGGATGAATCAAGACTTTTCGATCGTCACGCTCGTCATCCATGCCAGCTTCGTGGTCCAGCTCGTGATGGCGGGCTTGATGATCGCCTCGCTCGCCAGCTGGACGGTGATCTTTGGCAAGCTCTTCGGTCTGAAGCGCGTGCGCAACGCGAACGAGGAATTTGAGCGCGAGTTCTGGGCCGGCAAGAACATCAACGACCTCTACGCCGACGCAACCAAGCGCACTGACGGCTCGCCGATGGAGCGCATCTTCGCGTCGGGGATGCGCGAGTTCATGAAGCTGCGCGAACGCCGCGTGACCGACGCCGGCTCGCTGCTCGACGGCGCACGCCGCGCGATGCGCGCGAGCTTTCAGCGCGAGCTCGACGTGATCGAGGCGCACCTGTCGTTTCTCGCGACCGTCGGCTCGGTGTCGCCTTACGTGGGCCTATTCGGCACGGTGTGGGGGATCATGCATGCGTTCGTCGGCCTAGCGAACATGACGCAGGTGACGCTCGCCACCGTCGCGCCGGGCATTGCCGAAGCGCTCGTCGCCACAGCCATCGGCCTCTTCGCCGCGATCCCCGCGGTGATCGCCTACAACCGCTTCGCGCGCGACATCGACCGCACCGCGATCCAGCTCGAGCTGGGGAGAGGAGGGAACAGCGTTTCGACGATCGA
>JANYBE010000490.1 GCA_025360945.1 Rhizobacter sp.
CGAAAGGCTCGAGCAAGCGCGTCGTCTACGCCGAGGGCGAAGACGAGCGCGTGCTGCGCGCGGCTCAGGTCGTGATCGACGAAGGCCTGGCGCGCCCGCTACTGCTCGGCCGCCCCGAGGTGATAGCGCAACGCATCGCCGAATTCGGACTGCGACTTCAACCCGGCACCGATTGCGAGACGATCAACCTGCACGATCCGAAAATCTATGGCGACGCGGCAGACGACTACTACCAGCTGCGCAGCCGCGACGGCGTCTCGCGCGCAGTAGCACGCGCCGAGATGCGCAGCCGTGCGACCTTGCTCGCCGCGATGCTGGTGCGGCAGGGCCGCGCCGATGCGATGCTGTGCGGTACCTTCGGCAGCTACACCGAACACCTGCGTTATGTGCGAGATGTGATCGGCCTGCGTGCCGGCGCGTCGACGCTCGCGGCGATGCAGATGCTGATGCTGCCGGGGCGCCAGCTGTTCATCTGCGACACCCACGTGAACCGCGACCCGACGGCAGAGCAGGTCGCCGAGATCGCACTGCTGGCCGCCGAAGGGGTGCGCCGGTTCGGTGTGACTCCGAGTGTCGCGCTGCTGTCGCATTCGAGCTTCGGCGGCTCCGACGCACCCTCGGCACGAAAGATGCGCGAGGCGCTCGCGCTGATCCGCGCCCAGGATCCGAAGCTCGCAGTCGACGGCGAGATGCGGGGCGACGCCGCGCTCTCGAAGACCATCCTCGACCATGAGTTCCCCGACTCGGCGCTGAGCACCGAGGCCAACGTGCTGGTGATGCCCAACGTCGATGCCGCCAACATCTCGTACAACCTGCTGCGCATCGCTGCAGGCAGTGGCATCACGGTCGGCGGCATCCTGCTCGGTGCGGCCAAGGCGGTGCACATCATGACTCCCTCGTCGACGGTGCGGCGCATCGTCAACATGACGGCGCTCGCGGCGGTCGCGGCGGTCGGCGCGGTCGCCCAGCGCAGCGGTGCATACACCGTCGATTGACGCCACCATGAGCGAAGTCGTGGTGATGACGGGGCCGCAGCGCGGCAGCGCGAAGACCGCGCGCATCCCGATCAAGATCGTCGCCGTTCAGGCGACGCTGCCGAAACCCGACTGGATCCGCGTGCGCCTGTCGCACGGCGAGAACTTCCGGCGCGTCAAGCAGGTGCTGCGCGAGGCGCAACTGCACACGGTGTGCGAGGAAGCCTCATGCCCGAACATCGGCGAGTGCTTCGGCAACGGCACCGCCACCTTCATGGTCCTCGGCGATCTGTGCACCCGACGATGTCCGTTCTGCGACGTTGCTCACGGCCGACCGCAAGCACCCGATCCGCTCGAGCCCCAACATCTCGCCGACACGGTCGCACGGCTCGGGTTGAAGTACGTCGTCGTCACCAGCGTCGATCGCGACGACCTGCGCGATGGTGGCGCCGGACACTTCGCAGCTTGCATACGTGCGATCCGTGAGGCCGCGCCACCGACCCGCATCGAGGTGCTGACGCCGGATTTCCGCGGCCGCACCGAGGTCGCCCTCGACATCCTCGCCAACGATCCGCCCGACGTGATGAACCACAACCTGGAGACCGTGCCGCGCCTCTATCGCCAGGCGCGGCCAGGTGCCGACTATTTGCATTCACTGCAACTGCTGCAATCGTTCCGGCAGCGCTGCCCGAACGTACCGACCAAGTCGGGCCTGATGTTGGGCCTGGGCGAAACCGATGCCGAGGTGCTGGAGGTGCTGCGCGACATGCGCCGGCATGGCGTGGACATGCTGACTGTGGGCCAGTATCTGCAGCCGCGCCCTGGCAACCTGCCGGTTGAGCGCTATGTCGAGCCCGCGCAGTTCGACGCGTTGGCCGAGCAGGCGAGCGCACTGGGTTTCGCCCACGCGGCCTGCGGCCCGCTGGTGCGCTCAAGCTACCACGCCGATCGGCAGGCTCACGCCGCAGGCGTCTGAAAGGCGTCGCAAGACAGTCGCCAAACCGCTTCCAAGGAGACCCCCCATGGATCACAACCCGACTCCCAAGCCGCTGTACAAGTCGCTCTACTTTCAAGTCATCGCCGCAACCGTCATCGGCGTGATCCTGGGGCACTTCGCGCCGGCCACCGGCGAGGCCATGAAGCCGCCGCTGGGCGATGGCTTCATCAAGCTGATCAAGATGATCATCGCGCCCATCATCTTCTGCACGGTGGTGGTGGGCATCGCCGGCATGGAGGACATGAAGAAGGTTGGCAAGACCGGCGGTCTGGCCCTGCTGTACTTCGAGGTCGTCAGCAGCGTGGCACTGATCGTGGGGCTGCTGGTCATCAACATCGTGCAGCCGGGCGCCGGAATGAATGTCGATGCCAGCTCGCTCGACAGCAAGGCAGTCGCGGCCTTCACCGGCCCGGGCAAGATGGTCTCGACCACCGACTTCCTGATGAACGTGATCCCGAGCACCGTGGTCACACGTCAAGCTGCACTGAGCAGCTAACAAGTCCAATCTGCAAGGCGACGACATGACAAATCCCACACCCCCGGACGTACCCGATCCTGTGCGCTGGCTGACCCAGCTGATGACGAACCCGCTGGCGCCGCTGCCGTCTCTCGGCAACGACAAATATGCGCCTATGGCGATCCCGATATTCACTCCCTGGCTGGAGGCCACGAACGCGTTCGTGCAATGGCAACAGCAGGCGTTCCAGCAAATGGTCGCGATGTCGCCATGGGCGGGCACAGCGCCGGACGACCGGCGCTTCGCCGGCGAGGCGTGGCGCGAAGGCCCGGCCTACGAGGCCGTCGCGCG
>JANYBE010000504.1 GCA_025360945.1 Rhizobacter sp.
GAGCAGGTTGCGGTACTTCGGGCCGTCGGTCAGGTCGTCGACGGCGATGATGTCGTCGATGCCGATCGCGTTCAGACCGTGGACGAGATTGCTGCCGATCATGCCGGCGGCGCCGGTGACGACGATCTTCATTCGAACAACTCCCCGTAGCTCACGCTGGCGGTGCCGAACTTGCCGACCACGATACCGCCGGCGCGGTTGGCCAGCGGCATCGCGTCGCGCAGGCCCATGCCGCCGGCGAGCAGCGCGGCGAGCGTGGCAATCACGGTGTCACCGGCGCCGGTCACGTCGAACACTTCGCGCGCCTGCGCAGGCACCTGCACGTGGCCTTCGTCGTCGAACAACGACATGCCGTCCTCCGAGCGGGTGAGCAGCAGTGCAGCCAACCGGTGCTCGGCGCGAAGATTGCCGACGCGCTCGTGCAGCTGCGCCTCGCTGCTCCACGCGCCGATCACTTGCGCGAGTTCGGCGCGGTTCGGCGTGATCACGCTGGCGCCTGCGTAGCGCGAGTAGTCACTGCCCTTCGGGTCGATCAGCACCGGTTTGTTCGCGGCGAGTGCGAGTTCGATCATGCGCGGGATATGCGTGAGCCCACCTTTGCCGTAGTCGGAGAAGAGCACCGCGCCATGCCCCGGCAGCACGCGCTCGAACTCGCTGAGCATGCCGGCGAGCACTTCGTGGTCGGGCTGGTTCTCGAAGTCGATGCGGATCAGCTGCTGCGCACGGCCGATCACGCGCAGCTTGACGATGGTGTAGAGCTGAGGATCGCTGCCGAGCAGCGCGGCTATGCCGTGTTGTGCAAGCATCTGGCGCAGCTTGCGCGCGGGCTCGTCGTCGCCGACGACGGTCAGCAGCGTGGCCTGAACGCCAAGCGCCTTGGCGTTCAGTGCGACGTTGGCCGCACCGCCGAGTCGTTCTTCTTCTCGCGAGACGCGCACGATCGGCACCGGTGCCTCCGGCGAGATGCGGTCGACGGCACCGAACCAGTAACGATCGAGCATGGCATCGCCGACGACGAGCACGCGTGCTTGCGACAGTTGTTCGCGCGTCGGCACGGGCATCACAAATCCTCCAGGCGTTGGGGCGGGTAGCTATCCCAGTTCAGGCAGCCCGGACATTGCCAGAAGTAGAGCTTGGCCTCGAAGCCGCATGCAGCGCAGCGGTAGCGGTGCAGCGGTTGCGCAGCGCGGCCGATCGCATCGCCCAGCGTTTGCGTCTCGATTGCGGTGAAGCTGGCGGCGTCGGGTTGCATGATCAGCGCCTTCGCGGCCGAAAGCGTCGGGTGGTTGCGCAGGTGCGCGAGCAGGCGTTCGCGCAGGTGAGCAGGGTCGAGCAGCGTGATCGCCTCGAGCAGGTCCATCGACGGGGCGCGCTTGTACAACTCGCGAAGTCGCTCCAGTGCCGCGGGGCCGTCGCCCGCCGCAAGCGCGCTCGTGGCGTAGTTGCTGGCGACGAGGTTGAACGCGTTCGGATGCGCGACCATCAGCACGCCCCACACGGCCAGCACCTCGGCGTGGTCGCCGCGGCGCGCCGCGCGCTCGCCGGCGAGCACTAGCGGGCGTGCGGCCTGCGGGGCGGCGTCGCGCGCGCGTTTCAGCGCGGTGTCGGCGTCGGTGGCGTGCTGTTTCGCGTCGGCCTCGAGCGCGATCTCGCACCAGTAGTGGGCGATGCGCGAGGCAAACGAGCCGGTGCCGCGGTTCTCGAGCTTGGCCGCGACCTCGACGGCGGCACGCCAGTCGCGCGAACGCTCGTGCAGCGTCAGCAGCGCGAGACGCGCCTCGGTGTCGAATGCGGTGCCATCCAGCGCGAGGTAGGCACTCTCGGCACGATCGAACAGACCGGCCTTCATGAAGTCCTGCGCGAGCGCGTGCTGCGCGCGGTCGCGCTCGCTGCGCGGTAGGTCGGCGCGTTGCAGCAGGTGCTCATGCACGCGCACCGCGCGTTCGAACTCGCCGCGGCGGCGGAACAAATTGCCAAGCGCGAAATGAAGATCCGAGGTGTCCGGGTCTTGCTGGACCGCTTCGATGAAGGCGTCGATCGCCTTGTCGTGCTGTTCGTTGAGCAGCAGGTTCAGGCCCTTGTAGTAGGCCTTGGGCGAGTCCTTCTGCTCACGTCGCCACTGCCGCAGGTCAAAGCGCGAGGCGAGCCAGCCGAGCGCGAAGGTTAGCGGCAGGCCGAGCAACAACCACTGCAGGTCAAAGCCCATCGCGTGGCGGATGTGGGATCGTGATTTCGCGCGCCGCGGCGGCGAGAGGCGTGTCCGCTGCGGCCGCGATCACCGGCGCGTGCTTGCGCGCGATGCGACGATGCCGCCACCAGGCCGGCACCATCGCGAACACGCCGAGCGCGCAGCCAAGCGCGAACGCGGCCAGCACGATGAAGACCATCGGTGCGCGCCACTCCTGGCCGAAGAACCAGCGAATGCCGGCTTCCTGCTGGTTGTTCAGCGCGAACGCAAACAGCGTGAAAAAGATGGCGGCTCGAATGAGCCAGACGAAAACTCGCATCGGCAACGGTCCAGCATCAGGGCGGGCCGATTCTACCGGCCGACTGACGCAAGTTCAGCCGCGGACAGCGTCGCCGACGACCGGGACCTGGGCATCGACGGCTTCACGCAGCGCCTTGCCCGGTTTGAAATGAGGGACGAGCTTCTCGGGGATCACCACCTGCTCGCCGCTACGCGGATTTCGGCCCACGCGCGGCGGGCGGCGGTTGATCGAGAAACTGCCGAAACCGCGGATCTCGATGCGGTGACCTTTGGACAAGGCCGAAGACATCGCATCGAGGATCGTCTTGACCGCGAACTCCGTGTCACGGTGGGTCAGCTGGCCGAAACGCTCGGACAGCTGCGCCACGAGATCGGAGCGGGTCATCTAACAACAATCAGGAATTGTTGTTGCCGTCCAGCTTGGCGCGCAGCAGGGCGCCCAGGCTGGTCGTGCCGGCGTTCTCGCGCTCGCTCGTTTGAGCCAGACGTGTCATCGCTTCCTGGTTGTCGGCGTTGTCCTTGGCCTTGATCGACAACTGGATCGAACGCGTTTTGCGATCGACGTTGATGATCACGGCGTCGACTTCGTCGCCTTCTTTCAGCACGTTGCGCGCGTCTTCGACGCGGTCGCGGCTGATCTCGGAGGCACGCAGGTAGCCTGTTACGTCGGCGTTGAGTTCGATCTCGGCGCCACGTGCATCGACGGTCTTGACCTTGCCGGTCACCGACATGCCGCGGTCGTTGACCGTGGTGTAGGTGGTGAACGGGTCGGAGTCGAGCTGCTTGATGCCCAGCGAGATCCGCTCGCGGTCGACGTCGACGGCCAGCACGATCGCTTCGACTTCCTGGCCCTTCTTGTAGTTGCGAACGGCGGCCTCGCCCGGCTCGTGCCAGGACAGGTCGGACAGGTGCACCAAGCCGTCGATGCCGGCGGCCAGACCCACGAACACGCCGAAGTCGGTGATCGACTTAACCGGGCCCTTGACCCGGTCACCGCGCTGCACGGTGGTCGAGAACTCTTCCCACGGGTTGGCCTTGCACTGCTTCATGCCCAGGCTGATGCGGCGCTTGTCTTCGTCGATCTCGAGGACCATGACTTCGACTTCGTCGCCAAGCGAGACGATCTTGCTCGGGGCGACGTTCTTGTTGGTCCAGTCCATCTCGGAGACGTGCACCAGGCCTTCGATGCCCGGCTCGATCTCGACGAACGCGCCGTAGTCGGCGATGTTCGTGATCTTGCCGAACAGGCGCGTGCTGTTCGGGTAGCGGCGCGACACGCCGTGCCACGGATCGTCGCCCAGCTGCTTGATGCCC
>JANYBE010000533.1 GCA_025360945.1 Rhizobacter sp.
CCTGGCCCGGTAATCTTGTGCACCGCCGGCACCGTGAGCGTGCCGAACGCGAGTGCACCGACCGCCTGCGCGCCGCCGATCGCGAATGCGCGATCCACGCCGGCGATCGCCGCCGCGGCCAGCACCATCGCGTTGCGCACGCCTTGCGGCGTCGGCACAACCATCACGATTTCGCCGACCCCGGCAACCTTGGCCGGCACGGCATTCATCAGCACGCTCGAGGGGTACGTCGCCTTGCCGCCAGGCACGTAGATGCCCACGCGGTCGAGCGGTGTGACCTTCTGGCCCAGCAGCGTGCCGTCTTCATCGCGGTAGCTCCAGGAACGGCCGCACGCGTCCAACTGCCGCTCGTGGTAGCTGCGCACCCGCTCGGCGGCGGCTTCGAGGGCTGCGCGCTGGGCAGCGGGGATGGCATCGAGCGCGGCCAGGAGATCGCGGCGCGGGATCTCAAGTTCAGCGACCGACGCGGCGCTTACACCATCGAAGCGCTGCGTGTACTCGAGCACCGCTGCGTCGCCGCGCGCATGCACGTCGGCGAGGATCGCCGCGACGCGCTCTTCGATCGCCTGGTCGGTCTGGGCTGACCAGTGCAGCACGCGCTCGAACTGGGCTTCGAAGTCCGCCGCACGACTCGCCAGTTGTCGAATGCTGACGCTCATGGTAACGGCCCTACGGCTCCCGCAAACGCGTCGATGATGCCGCGGATGGTCTCTCGCTTGAGCTTGAGCGCCGCCTGGTTCACGATCAGACGCGATGAGATCTTCATGATCTCTTCCACCTCGACTAACTGGTTCGCGCGCAGCGTGCTGCCCGTCGACACCAGATCGACGATCGCGTCGGCCAGCCCGGTCAGCGGCGCCAGCTCCATCGAGCCATAGAGCTTGATCAGGTCGACGTGCACGCCCTTGTTCGCAAAGTGATCACGCGCAATCTGCATGTACTTGGTCGCGACGCGGATGCGCGAGCCCTGCTTCACCGCGCCCGCGTAATCGAAGTCGTGGCGCACGGCGACGCTCATGCGGCATTTAGCGATGTTCAGGTCGAGCGGCTGGTACAGGCCGTCGCCGCCGTGCTCGAGCAGCGTGTCCTTGCCGACCACACCGAGGTCAGCACCACCATACTGCACATAGGTCGGCACGTCAGAAGCCCTCACGATCACGAGGCGCACGTCCCCCCGCCCCGTGCCGATGATCAGCTTGCGCGTCTTCTCGGGGTCTTCGGCGACCTGGATGCCGGCTGCTGCGAGCAGCGGCACGATCTCGGCGAAGATGCGGCCCTTGGGCAAGGCGAAGGTAATCATGCCAGTCACTTGACTCGCTCGATGTCGGCGCCAATCCCGCGCAGCTTCGCTTCCATCTGGTCGTAGCCGCGGTCTAGGTGGTAGATACGATCGACCACCGTCTCGCCCTCGGCCACCAGGCCAGCGATCACAAGGCTGGCCGAGGCCCGCAGGTCGGTCGCCATCACGGTTGCGCCCGAGAGTCTTTCGACGCCGTGCACCACCGCCGTGTGCCCGTCCACGTCGATCTTTGCGCCAAGCCGCACGAGTTCGTTGACGTGCATGAAACGATTCTCGAAGATCGTCTCGGTCACGACTGCGGCGCCATCGGCGATGCAGTTCAACGTCATGAACTGGGCCTGCATATCGGTCGGGAACGCCGGGTATTCGCTGGTGCGAAAACTCACCGGACGCGGCCGCCCGCTGCCGGTGACGCGAATCCAGTCGTCGCCCGCCTCGATCCGTGCACCGGCTTCGCGCAGCTTCTCGATTACCGTGTCGAGGTGGCGCGCGTTCGCACGTTGCAGCGTTACCTCGCCACCCGCGACGGCGACGGCACACAGGAAGGTGCCGGTCTCAATGCGGTCGGGGATCACCGCGTGCGACACACCGTGCAGGCGATCGACGCCCTCGATGCGGATGCGGCTCGTGCCATGGCCTTCGATCTTCGCGCCCATCGCGATCAGCATCTCGGCCAGGTCGGGAATCTCTGGTTCCTGCGCCGCATTCTCGAGAACCGTCTCGCCCTCGGCCAGCGTCGCGGCCATCAGCAGGTTCTCGGTGCCGGTAACGGTGACCATGTCGGTCGTGATACGTGCGCCCTTCAGGCGCGCTGCTTTGGCGACGATGTAGCCGTGCTCAACGACAATCTCGGCGCCCATGGCCTGCAGGCCCTTGATGTGCTGGTCCACCGGGCGCGAGCCGATCGCGCAACCGCCGGGCAGCGACACGCGGGCTTCGCCGAAACGCGCCAGCAGCGGGCCCAGCACGAGGATGGAGGCGCGCATCGTCTTCACCAAGTCATACGGCGCCTCACGCGAACTCAGATGGCCCGCGTTCAGCACGATCACGTCGGGCGTGGCCTCGGACCGATCGATCGTCACGCCCAGGTTGCGCAGCAGCTTGCAGGCCGTGCTCACGTCCTGCAGGCGGGGCACGTTGCGCAGCGTCACCGGCTCGGCGCTCAGCAGCGCGGCGCACAGCTCGGGCAGCGCAGCGTTCTTCGCGCCCGAGATCGTGACCGTGCCGTTCAGTGGGTGGCCGCCGCGAATGAGGAGTTTGTCCATGAGCTTAGGCGTAGCCCCAGTACCCACACGGCCAAGGAACCCGCTGGCGCGAGTTCGCCAGCCGCAGCGAGCACTGCGGCAGGTTCAGTGGTGGTGGGTGGTGGCCGGTTGCGGGCTGGCAGCCCACTCGGCCGGTGTCAGCGTCTTCATCGACAGGGCGTGGATTTGCTCACGCATTCTATCGCCCAGCGCCTGGTATACGCGCCGCTGACGCGCAACGCGACTCGTGCCTTCGAATTCGGCCGAGACGATGGTGGCGAAGAAGTGCCGGCCGTCGCCATCCACGTCGACATGCTCGCAGGCCAGCCCCTTCTCGATGAAGGCTTGAACGTCGGCAGGCGTCGGGTCTGACATGATTGCTCGATTCTACTAGTGCCGAATCTTGTAGCCAATCTTGAGCAGGTGCAGGCACAGGGCGCAGACGACAGCCAAGCTCACACCCACGACGATGAACCCTGTCCACGGCGACACGTCGCTGACGCCGAAGAAGCCGTGGCGAAAGCCGTCGATCATGTAGAAGAAAGGGTTCAGGTGGCTCACTGCCTTCCAGAATGGGGGCAAGGAACCGACCGAATAGAACACCCCCGAGAGAAACGTCATCGGCATGATGATGAAGTTTTGGAACGCCGCGATCTGGTCGAACTTCTCGGCCCACAGGCCGGCGACGAGCCCGAGCGCGCCCATCATCGCCGCGCCCATCGCCGCGAACACGGCGACCCACAGCGGCTGCGCGAGCTGGAACGGTGCGAACCACACCGTCACGATGAGCACGCCCAACCCCACGACCACGCCGCGCACCACCGAGGCGCCCACGTAAGCGACGAACCAGGCCCAGTGCGACAGCGGTGCTACCAACACGAACACCAGGTTGCCGGTGATCTTGCTCTGGATCAGCGACGAGCTGCTGTTTGCGAACGCGTTCTGCAGCACGCTCATCATCACCAGGCCGGGGATCA
>JANYBE010000540.1 GCA_025360945.1 Rhizobacter sp.
GGCCACGCCATGTTGTCACTGAACGCTGCGCCAGCGCCGGCGCGCGAGTCGTGGTTCGATCACCTGGACGGTGAGGCCGACGGGCCTGACCTGCAGGCGGCGATCCGCTCGATCGCGCAGCAGGCCTCCAAGATCGGACGCGAATCGGCCGAGGTGCGCGGCCTGATCGACGACACGAGCAAGGCCTCGGAGCGCAGCGCGAAGGCCGTTGCCTCGCTCGGCGGGCAGGTGAAAAACATCAACGGGTCGCAAGCCAGCATCGGCGCCGCCTCGAGCGCAGGCCTCGGTGCGGTGCAGCGCGTGCGCAGCGCCGTCGAAGATGTCGGCGTCGAAGTCGGCGCGGTCGTGACGACCCTGCGCGACGTGGCCCGCGCGGCCGAAAGCATCACGCAGATCGCGTTGCAGACGCGGCTGGTGGCCTTCAACGCCTCGGTCGAGGCCAAGCGCGCCGGCGAGGCCGGGCGTGGCTTCGGTGTCGTCGCCGACGCGGTCAAGGATCTTGCCGGCAAGGTCGAGCAGTCGTCCAAGGACATCATGCGCACCATTGGGCTGCTCGACACCCGCGTCGACGCGCTCGCCCGCGAGATCCGCATCGACCCCGACGCGGCCCAGCCCGGGGCGTTCCAGGTCGCGCTGGCCGATGTGCAGGCCGCGGTGGCCAGCATCATCGGTGCGGCAGAGCAAAGCCGCGCGATCTGCGCCGGCCTGGACACGCAGATGACGGCGATCGGTGCCGAGATGACGCAGAGCAGCCGTTCGCTGGTCGCCGCGATGAAACGCAGCGAGGCCTTCCTCGACGTGTCGGAGCACCTGATCGAGCTGGTCGCGCAGTGCGGCATCGAGACTGAAGACACGCCCTTCATCCAGGCCGCGATACGCGGCGCCGACACGATCGCCGCAATGCTTCAGGACGCGCTGCAGCAGCGCAAGATCTCGCGCGAACAACTGTTCGACGAGGACTACCGGACCATTCCCAACACCAACCCGGCGCAGCACACGACGCAGTTCATCGCGCTCGCCGACCGCCTGTTCCCGGCGGTGCAGGAGCGCGTGCTCACCTTGAGCCCGAAGATCGTGTTCTGCATCGCAGTCGATCGCAACGGCTATGTGGCGACCCACAACCGCAAGTACAACAACCCGCAGCGCGGCGACCTCGCGTGGGACAGCGCTAACAGCCGCTACCGCCGCATCTTCGCCGACCGCACCGGTCTCGCGTCGGCGCGCAACGTGCGGGCGTTCCTGCTGCAAACCTACCGCCGCGACATGGGCGGCGGCAGCTTCGTCGTGATGAAGGAAGCGGCCGCGCCGATCACCGTGAACGGACGGCACTGGGGCGGAATCCGCTTGGCGTTCAAGTTCTGACAGGCCAGTCTGGCGTGCGAGTGATCTGGCCGCTGCCGGCGCTGCTCGCGTGGTCGCTGGGATGGGCAACCTTCATCGCATTGCGTGCGGCGGACGCACCACTGATGCTCGCGATCGCCGCGGGCGTGGCCGCCGGTGCGGCGTGCAGCCTGGTCGGCAGCACGCCGTGGCGGCGCATCTTCATCGCGCTGGGATTCCCGCTCTCGCTCGCCGCATCGGGCCTGGCCGGTGCGATGCCGGCCTGGGGCTGGCTGCTGCCGCTGGCACTGCTCGCCCTGGTCTACCCGCTCAACGCTTGGCGCGATGCGCCGCTGTTCCCGACACCCGATGGTGCGTTGCTGGGCCTCGCGGAACTCGCACCACTGATGGGCGAAGCGCGCGTGCTCGACGCGGGCTGCGGCCTTGGTGACGGTCTGCGCGAGCTGCACCGCGAATATCCGCACGCCGCGATCGAGGGTCTGGAATGGAGCTGGCTGCTACGCTGCGCCTGCGCGTGGCGCTGCGGATTCGCGCGCGTGCGGCGCGCCGACATCTGGGTCGAGGACTGGTCGGGCTTCGATCTCGTCTATGTGTTCCAGCGCCCCGAGAGCATGGCGCGCGCGGCCGACAAGGCGACGCGCGAGCTGCGCCCCGGCGCGTGGCTGGTGAGCCTCGAGTTCGATGTGCTGGGGCGGGCTGCGACCAAGGTGCTCGAATGCGCCGATGGCCGGCGCGTCTGGCTGTACCGCGTGCCGTTTCGCCCGCGTCGCTGAGGAGTGGTCAGAATCTCCACTTCGAAGCGCCTTTGTGGAGACCGACATGATCATCGTAACCGGAACCTTGCACGCCCGTCCCGACACGCGGGCGCAGGTGCTGGCGCTGAGCTGCGAGCACGTGCTGCGCTCGCGAGCCGAAGCGGGTTGTCTTGAGCACGGCGTAGCGATCGACGCCGACGACGCGTTGCGGCTGGTGTTCTTTGAACGCTGGGCCGACGCCGCCGCGATCGGTGCACACCTCATACTGCCGGCCTCGCGCGAGTTCGGCAAGCGCGTCGCCGCGCTGGTCGATCAGCCGCCGACGCTGAGCTTGTTCGAGGCGAGCGAGACGAGGCTCTCCGACCTCAGGTAAAGATCAGAGCCGCGGCGGCGCCGATTCGATGAACTCGAGCACGTCGGCGTGCACCGGCGCGATCCAGCGCAGCGGCCAGGCCATCGCGCCAATCAGCGTCGTGTGACTGGCGCGTTCGTACATTCTCAATGTGACCGACGCGCCCGCGATCCGCAGGCGTTTGGTGAGGCCCTTCGTGCTGCGCGTCGGGCTCACGAGCGCGTCGGTGACTGGCGCGGCGAGAAAGGTACGTGGTGTGTCGGCCGAGCCGTACTCGATCGGCTGCGCGTTGGCGGGATAGTTCGGGTGGAAGAACACCGGTTGCGCGTCGACGTTGTCGGTCGGGAAGAAGTCGTACGGCCCGGCCAGCCCGATCCAGCCGGCGAGTTCGGTCGGCGCGTGGCCGGTGGCGCCCAGCCAGCGCGGGTCGAGTGCCAGCATCGCGGCGTTGTACGCGCCGGCGCTGTGGCCCATGGCGAAGATGCGCTTCGGGTTGGCGCCCAGGCGCGCGCCCTCGCGCAGGCCGAAGGCGAGCGCCTGCGCGCTGTCGTTCAGGAACTCGGGAAAGCGCACCTCGGGGTAGAGCCGGTAGTCGGCCACCAGCGTGAGCACACCGCGTGCTGCGAGCGCTGCACCGACGAACCGGTAGTCGGCGCGTGTACCGGTATTCCACGAGCCGCCGTAGAAGAACACCACCATCGGCCAACCGCCGGGCGGGGCCTGAACGCTTGGCGTGTAGATGTCCAGCCGCTGGCGCGCGAGCGCGCCGTAGGGAACGTCTTCGCGGCTGGTGTAGCCGCCCGCCGCGGCACCCAGCGCGTTGAGCACACGCAGCGGCGAGAACGCCAACAGCGCACCTGCGGCGAGCAGCGGCAATGCCGTCAAGATGAGCAGGCGTCTGAGCATCAATTCAATCGGCGCCGGTGGGTGCAAAGTTCGGTGTGAGGCCCATGTTGGCCCAGATGAACGTGTAGGTGTCCGCGATCTCTTCGAGCGCCTTGCTCAGGTTGCTCGAACCGTGGCCGGAGTTCGTCTCGACGCGGATTAGGTGCGGCGCATCGCCGCGGCCACGCTCCTGCAAAGTGGCAGCGTACTCGAACGAGTGTGCGGGCACGATGCGGTCGTCGTGGTCCGAGGTCGTGACCAGAGTCGCTGGGTAGGCCACGCCGGCCTTCAGGTTGTGCAGCGGCGAGTAGCCGAGCAGGTATTTGAACTGCGTTCGCGTCGTCGCTGGAGCCGTAGTCCGAGACCCGGGCCGAGCCGACCGAGAACTTCTGGAAGCGCAGCATGTCCATCACGCCGACCTGCGGCACGCCGCCTTGCTCCATCCAGGCGACGCGTACCGAACTGAAGTGCGGGTTCACAGTCACATTGAAGCCGCCGGGGCCGTACAGGATCGTCGGGTTGCGACTGTCGAGCTTCAGACCCTTCTTGTGCACGATGAACATCGGCACGCGCGTGCCGTCGCGGCTCTTGAAGAAGACCTGGC
The DNA here is from genome assembly GCA_025360945.1 of Rhizobacter sp. Lineage (GTDB taxonomy): Bacteria > Pseudomonadota > Gammaproteobacteria > Burkholderiales > Burkholderiaceae_C > LMDS01. The sequence continues at coordinate 3,938 of JANYBE010000540.1, forward strand.
GGCTTTCGAACCGCGCTGGGTCGAAGCCCGCATTCTCCGGCGCACGGAACACCTCGCTGCGGGCCTTCGCGATATCGGAGCAGCGCTTGCCGTCACGCGTTTCATCGCGCACGAACAGGCTCTTGCCGCGCAGCTTGAGGTTGCGCACCATGAGCACGGCCAAGCGTTCGTCCTCAGTCGTCTGAACGTCGACGAAATACTCCGGGTGCGCCTTGTCCTCGTAGACCGGCGTGTCGTCGCTCTGCGGGGTGCCAACCTTGTGCAACCACACGCTCATGCCCTTCAAGGGCGCGCTCAGTTCCGCGCCCCTGGTCGGCTCTGGGAAGCGGCTGTAGTTGAAGCCGTAGCCACGCCACTCGGCACCGGCGAACTTAATCCAGTGCAGCACCTTGGGCAGCATCTGGCGCGAGGCCATGTCCATGACCTGGAAGTCGCGCCAGTCCGAGCCAGGAATCGCGGTCTTGGCGACCACGGCGTAACGGCCGTCGCGGCCGAGCTTGAACGACTCGAGCTTGATCGTGCTGTCCTTGGCGAAAGTGTTCGGGTCGAGCAGGATCTCCGGTTTGCCCGTCAGCCCCTGCTGCACATACAGCACGGAATGGTTCTGCAAACCGTCGTTCTTGTAAGAGAAGACCTGTCCGTTCTTCTGGAAAGGCGCGCTGTACTTCGCGTAATTCGCGATCGCGCGGATGCGCGCCAGCACGTCAGCGCGAAACGGAACCTTCGCCAACCAGCCGAAGGTCAGCTCGTTCTGCCGCGCGACCCAGGCCTTGGTGTCGGCCGCGTTGTCGTCTTCGAGCCAGTGGTACGGGTCCGAGATCTCGGTGCCGAAGTAGGTGTCGGTATGTGCGATCTGCGCGGTCGGTGGGTATGCGATCGGTGCGGCCATCGTGGGTGTGAATACAGTTGCCGCGGCGATCAGCCCCGCGAGCTTGCGGCTCAACTTCATCGAGTCTCATGGGAAATCAAGCGAGTCGCGCGCGGTGCCGCGCGACCTGCGCGCGTACTTGCACTGGCGCAGTACCGCCGAGCACATTGCGTGCGTTCAGCGAGCCGCGCAGGCTCAGGCACTCGAACACGTCCGCGCCGATCGCGGCGTGAAAACCTTGCAGCGTGGCCAGCGGCAGCTGCGCGAGATCGACACCCATTGCGATCGCGAGCTTGACCGCGTGCGCGACCACCTCGTGCGCGTCGCGGAACGGCAGACCCTTCTTCACGAGGTAGTCGGCCAGGTCGGTCGCGGTCGAGTAGCCGCGCAGCGCTGCGCGCTCCATCGCCTCGGGCTTGACGCTGATGCCGGCGACCATCTCGACGAAGATGCGCAGCGTGTCCGTGAGCGTGTCGACACTGTCGAACAGGGGCTCCTTGTCTTCTTGGTTGTCCTTGTTGTAGGCCAGCGGCTGGCCCTTCATCAAGGTGATCAGCGCCATCAGGTGGCCGACGACGCGGCCGGTCTTGCCACGCGCGAGTTCGGGCACGTCGGGGTTCTTCTTCTGCGGCATGATGCTCGAGCCGGTGCAGAAGCGATCGGCCAGCTCGATGAAGCCGAAGTTCTGGCTCATCCACAGCACCAGCTCCTCGCTCATGCGCGAGAAGTGGATCATGCACAGCGCGGCGGCCGCGGTGAATTCGATTGCGAAGTCGCGGTCGCTCACGGCGTCCAGGCTGTTCTGACAGACGCAGGCAACACCCTCGGCATCCACCATGCCGAGCGTGCGCGCGACGCGTTCGCGGTCCAGCGGGTAGCTGGTGCCGGCCAGCGCGGCAGCGCCCAGCGGCAAGCGGTTGGTGCGGCGATACACGTCGTTCATGCGCTCGGCGTCGCGCGAGAACATCTCCACGTACGCCAGCAAATGATGGCCGAAGCTCACCGGCTGCGCCACCTGCAAGTGCGTGAAGCCGGGCAGGATGATCTCGGCGTTCCTGTCGGCGACCTCAACCAGCGCACGCTGCAACTCGGTCAGCAACCCGATGATGGCGATGATCTCGTCGCGCAACCACAGCCGCACGTCGGTCGCGACCTGGTCGTTGCGCGAGCGGCCGGTGTGCAAGCGCTTGCCGGCATCGCCCACGATCTGCGTCAGCCGTGCCTCGATGTTCAGGTGCACATCCTCGAGGTCGAGCTTCCACTCGAATCCGCCGGCCTCGATTTCGGTGATGATCTGCGCCATGCCGCGTTCGATCGCGGCAAAGTCGTCGGCGTTGATGATCTGTTGCGCGCACAGCATCTCGGCGTGCGCGAGGCTACCTGTGATGTCGGCCTTCCACAGCCGCTGGTCGAAGCCGACGCTGGCGGTGTAGCGCTTCACCAACTCGCTCATTGGCTCGGAGAACAGCGCCGACCAGGCCTGTGACTTTTTGTCGAATTGATTGGTGGACATGAGCGGCGGCCGTTGGACAATGCGGGGCAGCCGCATTCTATCGACGCCACTTTGTCCATACGTCCTACCGACCTGCTCGACAGCACGCCGAACCGACCGGGCGAGTTGCGCTCGACCGGTTTCGGCACGACCGCGTTCGGTGGCTTGCCGGCTACCACCCCGCCGCCCTTCGATGCCGCAGCGGGCTTCGACGTCTGCCATGTCGGTGTGGTGTTGCGCGCGCTGCTGTTCGTGCATGGCGTGCTCGCGGCCGGCACGCTGTTCGCGGCGAATTCGTGGGCGGGCTGGCTGACCTTGTTTGCGCTCGGCGCCGGCAGCGCGCTGCCGGCGGTGCTGATGTGGTTGCTGCTCCTGTGTGCGACCAAGCGTGCGCTCGTGGCGCTACCGGTTCCCGCCCAGTGGGGCGTGGCGATTAGTCTGGGCGCGATGTGCGGCGCGGCCGGTTCGATGCTGGTGTGGTTGCCCGGCACCGGTGTGATCGGCATTCCGGGCTGGCTGGCGCCGACGGCGGCCGGTGGCGCGATCGCCGCGATGCTGTTCCAGTGGTTGCGCCTGCGCGCCAAGGCCACGCTGCCGGCCGAGACGACGGCGCGGCTCGCAGAGCTGCAATCGCGCATCCGCCCACACTTCCTGTTCAACACGCTGAACAGCGCGCTCACGCTCGTGCGGCTCGACCCGGCACGCGCCGAAGGCGTGCTCGAAGACTTGGCTGAGCTGTTTCGCGTCGCGATCTCCGACAGCGCCGAGTCGGTCACCTTGGCCGAGGAGATCGAACTCGCGAAACGCTACCTGGCGATCGAGCAGATCCGCTTCGGCGGCCGCTTGCGCGTGACCTGGGAGCTCGACCCCGCTGCGGGTGCCGCGCGCGTGCCACCACTGCTGCTGCAGCCGCTGGTCGAGAACGCGGTGCTCCACGGCGTCGAGCCGGCCACCGAGGGCGGGACCATCCGTGTGCGCACACGCGTCAAGCTGGGCCGCGCGCTCATCGCCATCACCAACAGCGTGCCGGTCGTGAAGTCTCAGCCCGGAAATGGCATGGCGCTGCGCAACGTCCGCGAGCGGCTGCGGCTGATGCACGACGTGGCCGGGCAATTCGAGACGCGATCCGAGCCCGACGCGTTCCGGGTGCAGATCGTCGTGCCGCTGTGAGCGCCTTGAGAGTCCTGCTGGTCGACGACGAGGAACTCGCGCGCGTGCGGCTGCGCCAGCTCGTGGGCGAATGCACCGAGCCCGCGGTTCTTGTGGCCGGCGAGGCCGCGAACGCAGCGCAAGCGCTCGCGTGGCTTGCGACCCGGAGCTGCGACGTGGTGCTGCTCGACGTGCAGATGCCAGGACGCGACGGCACGCAACTCGCGGCCGAACTCAAGCGACTGCCCGAGCCGCCGGCGGTGGTGTTCGTCACCGCGCACGCCGAACACGCGCTGCGCGCGTTCGATCTCGAGGCCGTCGACTACCTCACCAAACCGGTACGGCGCGAGCGTTTGCACGCAGCTTTGCAGCGTGTCGCGCAGCGCCTAGCCTCGCAGCGCGGCGGCGCCGCTGTGCCGGCCACCGAGGCGCCGGTCATTGTCGTGACCGACCGCGGCCGGCTGGTGCGGGTGCCGGTGGACGAGGCGCTGTACTTCAAGGCCGAGCTGAAGTACGTGACGCTGCGGACCGCGGCGCACACCTATGTGCTTGACGAAGCGCTGACCGATCTCGAGCAGCGCCTAGGCGAACGCTTTCTGCGCGTGCACCGCAACGCGCTCGTCGCGCGCGTCGCGGTGCGGGCGCTCGAACGTCGCGTGATCGCCGGCGAGGGCGACGAGGAGGGCGGCGAGGCCTGGGCCGTCTGCATGGCACCGGTCGACGAATGGCTCGCGGTGTCGCGTCGGCAAGTGGCCGCGGTGCGAGAGGCCTTGGTGGCCGCAGGGCGGTGACTCCGGCGCTGCGTCGGGTCTGGTGGGCGATGGGCACGGCCACGCTCGCGCTGATGCTGTGGTTCATCTGGAGCGGCCGAGTGCGCGACGAGCCGGTGCGGCCGGTCGTGGCAGCCGCGGCGTCTGCGCCGACCGGGTTCGAGGTGTCAGCGCTCGCGGTGTCCGGGTCGAACAGTCTGGCAATGCCCGACATGCATGGCAGCGACGAGATCGAGCTGTGCGGTGGCCTGTGGGTCAAGGCCTCGTCGGATGGCAGCGTCGATCAGGAGGATCTAGCTCGCGTTGCCCGTTTGCCTCAGGCGCGCGAGCGGCTGACGGCGCAACTGCGCGCCGACTCTTCCGAGTTCGCGCAGGCCGCGGCCATCGCAGTGGCGCTGGCCGCTAGCGAATACGCGCGCATCGCGGCGTCCGATGCGACGAAGGGATGCGAAACGCCCGAGTGCGTCGCCGCCCGACAGGCCTCGACGACCTTCATCGAGGGGCGTGACGCGCTTGCGCGTATGGCGGCGGTGAGCAGCGACCCGAAGGTGTATGCGACCGCGATGAGCGTCTGCGGCCTCTCGCAGCAGAGCGAAGGTTCTTGCCAGTTGTTGAGCGCAGCGCAATGGGCACGACTCGATCCGGACAACGCGGCTCCTTGGCTGTACGCGCTGACGCAGGCCGGTCGGCGACGCGACACATCGGCGCAGAACGAGGCGCTGTACCGGATCTCGGCATCAAAGCGAAAGGACCAGTACCACTTCGCCATCTCCGACGCGGTCATCGCACACATGCCGGACGATGATGCGTCGATGCCGGCGACCGTATCGCTGGCCGCCGAGCCGACAATTTTGCAAGCCGTCTGGGGCATCACCGGCTACCAAACCCTGCTTCCGCTGTGCAAAGGCGCGGCCCTGAAGGATTGGAATCGCCGCCAGATCTGTGATGCCGTGGCCGAGTTGCTGATCGACCGCTCGGATGCGTTCATCGACCGTGTCATGGGGATCGGGCTCGGCAAGCAGCTCGGATGGCCTGCCGAGCGTACCGACCGATTGCACGGTGAGTACCTTGCGTATGACAGTTCGCAGTCAGCATCCGGCCAGGACGGTCTGGCCGGCGGTTGCGCTTCGGCTCGGCGCGACCTCATCGCACTGAAGCGGTACGCCCGGTTGGGCGAGGGCGGGGCGCTGCACGAATGGGTCGCGCTATCCGGTAAGCGACCCGAGGACTTCATTCGCGTGGAGCGGGAAACGCAGATCAACGCTGTTGCTGCGGCGCCGGCCGCATCCGCCCCATCGGCACCCCACTGATGCGGTGCCGGCCGGCGGCCGTCGCTACTGCCCCTGCAGGTTGGTGGCCTTGGCGATGCGCGCCGCGCTGTCCATCTCCGTCTTGCTGTAGGCGTTGAAGGCCTCGGGCGTCATCGTGAGGGTCTGCGCCGAGCTGGGCCAGCCGCCCCCGAGCGCAGCGCCGCACTGATTCGCGCCTGCTGGGCGATCGGTGAAGCCCCCGATGTGCGCGCGTTGACCGGCCTCTCCCGGCCCTGACGCGGCAGCCGCGCCGCGCTCAGCCCGTGTTGCGCAGGCCCGCCGCGATGCCGTTGATCGAAATGTGGATCCCGGTCTGCACGCGGGCGTTTTCCGGGTCACCATCCTTGCGCTGCCGGTAGCGCCGCATCAGCTCGACCTGCAAGTGATTCAACGGGTCGAGGTACGGGAAGCGATGCTCGATCGAGCGCGCGAGCGACGGATTCGAATCCAGCCGGTTCTTCTCGCCGGTGATCAGCGACAGCGCATCGTTCGTGCGCTGCCATTCGGCCTTGACCAGTGTGAAGATCTTCTTGCCCAGCTTCTTGTCCTCGACCAACTCGACGTAGCGCGACGCGATAGCCAGATCGCTCTTCGCGATCACCATATCCAGGTTAGACAGCAGAGTGCGGAAGAACGGCCACTGCCTGTGCATCTTTTGCAGCAGCGCGAGGCGCTCTTTGCGTTTTGCAGCGTCCTTGCCGAGAAAGGATTCGATCGCCGAGCCGAAGCCGCACCAGCCCGGCAGCGCGACGCGGCACTGGCCCCAGCTGAACGACCAGGGAATCGCGCGCAAGTCTTCGATCGCGCGTGTGGCCTTGCGCGACGCGGGGCGCGAGCCTATGTTGAGCTCGGCGATCTCGCGGATCGGCGTCGCGCTGAAGAAGTACTCGGTGAAGCCCGGTGTTTCGTAGACGAGGTGGCGGTAAGCCTTGAAGCTCGCGTCGCTGATCTGCGCGGCCGCGTCGAGAAAGGACTTGGGCGCGCTCTTGGTCGGATTCAGCAGCGTCGCCTCGAGCGTGGCCGCGACCAGAGTCTCGAGATTGCGCCGACCGATCTCGGGGTGCGCGTATTTCGAAGCAATCACCTCGCCTTGCTCGGTCAAACGGATCTGCCCGTTCACCGTGCCCGGCGGCTGCGCGAGAATCGCTTCGTAGCTCGGTCCGCCGCCGCGACCGACGGTGCCGCCGCGGCCGTGGAACAGGCGCAGCGTCAGGCCGTGCTCGACGCGAAGCGCCCCAAACAGCTGCACCAGGTCGATCTCGGCGCGGTACAGCTCCCAGTTGCTGGTGAAGCTGCCGCCGTCTTTGTTACTGTCGCTGTAGCCGAGCATGATGTCCTGCTCGGCGCCGCTGCGCCTAATCATCGCGGTGATGCCAGGAAGTGCGTAGAACGCGCGCATGATCGGGGCGGCATTGCGCAGGTCGGCGATGGTTTCGAACAGGGGCGAGACAATCAGGCTGGAGGTTGCGGAGTCGTCGAGTGTGCCGCGCAGCAGGCCGACCTCCTTCAGCAGCAGCATCACCTCGAGCAGGTCGCTGACGTCTTCTGTGTGCGAGATGATGCAGTGGCGCAGCGCCTCGCGGCCGTAACGCTTGAGCATCTCGACCGCGGCCTCGAAGATCGCAAGTTCCCCCACGCTGGGCTCGCTGTAGGCCGCGGCGCGAACGCGCAGCGGGCGCGCATCGTTCAGCTCGCGCATCAGCAGTTCGCGGCGAGCGGACTCGGTCAATGCGCTGTAGTCGACCTCGACGCGCGCGACGCGCAGCAGCTCGGCGACCACTGCTTCGTGCTTATCCGAGCTCTGGCGCAAGTCCACCGTCGCGAGGTGGAAGCCGAACACCTGCACCGCGCGAATCAGCGGCATGAGGCGCGGGCCACTAAGTGCGTGCGCGTGGTGTGCCGCGAGCGATCGTTCGATGATCTGCAGGTCATGCAGGAAGTCTTCCGAGGTGGCGTAAGGCCGCTGCGGCACGACGGCGTGACGCAGCGCCTCGGTGCCTGTGAGCTCGTGCAACGTGGCCGCGAGCCGCGCGTACATGCCGATCAGCGCGCGCCGGTACGGCTCGTCTTCGCGATGCGCGCTGTGGTCGGGTGAACTCGCGGCGAGCGCCAGCATCTCAGGCGTGACCGGCGCGAGCGAGGCCGAGATCGACAGCTCGGCGCCGAGCTCGTGCGCTTCGGTCAGGTAGAAGCGCAGCACGGTCTCGCTTTGGCGCGCGAGTGCCATCTGCAGCGTGTCGGCTGTGACGAAGGGGTTGCCGTCTCGATCTCCGCCGATCCAGTTGCCCATGCGGAAGAACGACGCGATCTCGAAGCCGGGAAGTGCCTCTTCGAGCTCGCGGTACATGCGCGGGATCTGGCGCAGAAAGGTCGAGCGGTAGTAGCTCAGCGCGTTCTCGATCTCGTCGGCGACAGTGAGCTTGGCGGTGCGCAGCATGCGCGTCTGCCACAGCTGCGTGACGCGGGCGCGGATCAGCGCCTCGTTCTCGGCCAGCTCGCGCGCGCTACGCGTGTCCTCGCGCTGCTCCACCAGCTCTGCAATCGTGCGTTCGGCGTCGAGGATGCTCTTGCGCTGGACCTCGGTTGGGTGCGCGGTCAGCACCGGCGAGATGTAAGCGTGGGCTAGGGTCTTCGCGATGTCGGCGGCGCGGATGTCGGCCTGGCCCAGGCGCTCCAGCGTCATCGCGAGCGAGCCTTCCTGCAGGTGTCCCTGGCGCTCGTGGTGGTCGCGCCGGCGCACGTGGTGGCGGTCTTCGGCGATGTTGGCGAGGTGCGAGAAATAGCTGAACGCACGGATCACGCTGACAGTCTGGTCGCCCGACAGGTTCTTCAGCAGCCGGTCGAGAGCGCGGCCGGCCTGTGCGTCGCTTTTAAGCCGGTACGCGACCGACAGCTGGCGCACGCGCTCGACCAATTCGAACGCGGCCTTGCCCTCCTGCTCGCGGATCACGTCACCGAGGATGCGGCCAAGCAGACGGATGTCGTCGACCAGCGGCTTATTCTTTTCGGCAGCATCGCGCGAGGAAGGGGCTTTGGCACGGGCCATGGTTACCTCGAATCTTGTAATTTGGTTACACGCTGCCGATGGTATCGCAAGCGCGGCGCAGGCGGTCTCCAACGCGTGGCATATGAGTCATGCAAGAGTCGTGCAAGCGCAGCCGCTGCTAGCATCAGTCCATGGCCAACACCACCTTGATCGCGACCCGCGAGAGCCGCCTTGCGCTGTGGCAGGCCGAGCATGTGCGTGCGTTGCTGATGCAGCGTTTCGGCATGTCGGTCGAGCTGCTGGGCATGACGACGCGCGGCGATCAGATCCTCGACCGCTCGCTCTCCAAGGTCGGAGGCAAGGGCTTGTTCGTGAAGGAGCTCGAGACCGCGCTCGAAGAAGGGCGCGCGCAGCTCGCGGTGCATTCGCTGAAGGATATGCCGATGGATCTGCCCGACGGCTTCGAGCTCGCCGCAGTGCTGGAGCGCGAAGACCCGCGCGATGCATTCGTCTCGCCGCGATTCGAGACCTTGGCCAAATTGCCGCATGGCGCGGTGGTGGGCACGTCCAGCTTGCGCCGCGTCGTGCAGTTGCTGAGCGTGCGGCCCGATCTCGACGTGCAGCCGCTGCGCGGCAATCTCGACACGCGCTTGCGCAAGCTCGACGAGGGTGGCTTTGAGGCGATCGTGCTCGCCGCGGCCGGACTCAAGCGACTCGGTCTCGCGGCGCGAATCGCGAGCGTGTTCGAACCGGACGCGATGCTGCCGTGCGCCGGTCAGGGCGCGCTCGGCATCGAGGTGCGCTCCGACGCGCACGCCTTGCGCGCACAGCTCGCTCAGCTCATGCACCGGCCGAGCTGGCTCGCGGTCGAGGCCGAGCGTGCGGTGTCGCGCGCGCTCGGTGGCAGTTGCAGCATGCCGCTCGCAGCGCACGCGACCTGGGCCGGCGACACCTTGAACCTGAGTGTTGCCCTGGGGGCGGCGCTGATGCCGCAGTCGCCGCTGCTGCGCACCGTAAAGCAGGCGGTGGTGCGGACCGATGCGCAGGCCCGCGCGCTGGGCGAGGCCGCGGCTCAGTCATTGCGCGATACCGGCGCGGCGGCCTATCTCGTCCCCGCGGCCTGACGAGGCCGCTGCCATGCGCATCATCGTCACGCGGCCCGCGGCGCAGGCCGCCGAATGGGTCGCGGACCTGTGCGCCCGCGGGCTCGATGCGGCGGCGCTGCCGTTGATCGGCATTGCCCCTGTTGAGGACCCCACTGCGCTGATCGACGCCTGGGGCGGCCTCGTGCAGCAACGCCTGGTGAGCTTCGTGAGTCCGAACGCGGCCCAGCATTTTTTCGCGCGACGACCGGAAGGCGCAGTCTGGCCTGCTTCGCTGCCGGCGGGGTCGCCCGGGCCCGGCACGACGCGCGCGCTGACCGGCCTGGGTGTGCCTGCGACGCAGATCGTCGAGCCCGCGGCGGATGCGACGCAGTTCGACTCCGAGTCCTTGTGGGCGCAGCTGCGGCAGTACGCGTGGCACGACGCGCAGGTGCTCGTGGTGCGCGGCGACGGTGGGCGCGACTGGCTGGCCGAGCGCTTGCGAGACGCGGGCGCTCGGGTCGCGCACGTGGCGGCATATCGTCGCATCGCGCCGCAGCTGGGTGTCGCCGAACAGGCGTTGCTGCACGCGGCCACGGCCGCGCCCGAGTCCCACTTGTGGCTGTTCAGTAGCTCGGAGGCGATCGACAGGCTGGCGGCGCTCGTGCCCGCAGGCATGGCCTGGGATCGCGCGCGTGCGATCGTGACGCACCCGCGCATCGCGGCGCGGGCGCGACAACTGGGATTCGCGAACGTGGCCGATGCCCGACCGTCGCTGGCCGCGGTGGTCGCCTGCATACAATCGATTCGACCGTGAACGACGACCTCAACCCCGCTGTCCCCGACGCCTCGCCCGCAGCTGTCGCGGAGCCCGCTACTGCGTCTGCGCTGCCCGCGCGCGGCGCCGCGCGCCTGTGGTGGCTGGCCCTCACGGTGCTCGCCGCGATCAGCGTCGCCAGCCTCGCGCTCGCGTGGAAGTCGGACCAGCGCGGCGCCAGCCTCGAGCAGGAACTTGTGCGTCGCCAGCAGGACGGTGCGGCCAAGATCGCCGAGGCGCGGATGCTGGCGAAGCAGGCGCAGGAGCAGACCAGCGAGTCGGCGGCCAAGGTCGCGCTGCTCGAGGTGCGTGTCGCCGAAGTCGCGGTGCAGCGTGGCCAGCTCGAAGACCTGATCCAGTCGCTCTCGCGTTCCCGCGACGAAAACGTGCTGACCGACATCGACGCCGCGATCCGCGTCGCGCTGCAGCAGACCGCAATCACCGGCAGCGCCGAGCCGCTGGTGGCCACGCTGAAGCAGAGCGACGAACGCCTGGCGCGCTACAAGCAACCCCGCCTCGAGGGCGTGCGTCGCGCGATCGCACGTGACCTGGACCGCGTCAAGGCCACCAGCGTAGCCGATATTTCCTCGCTCAGCATCAAGCTCGACGAGGCGATTCGCATGGTCGACGAACTTCCGTTGGTGTCCGTCGCCGAGACGCGCAAGGACGCCGCGAGCCGGGATGCGAAGGTCGCGCCCGCGCCTGCACCGTCCCGTTTCGCGAGCGCGGCGCCCGCGGCCAGCACCACGGCGGTGTGGTCCGGCAAGGTCGGCGATGCATGGGGCGCGGTCACCGAGCGCATCTGGAACGAAGCCAGATCGCTGGTGCGCGTGACGCGCATCGAACACCCGGATGCGATGCTCCTCGCGCCCGAACAGTCGTTCTTCGTGCGCGAGAACCTCAAGCTGCGCCTGCTCAACGCGCGGCTGGCGCTGCTCAGCCGCCAGTTCGATACCGCGCAGGGCGACCTGCAGGTCGCGCAGGCCGGGCTCGACCGCTACTTCGACCGCGGCTCCAGGCGCACCGTGCTCGCGAGCGAGCTGATTCGGCAAGTGGTGGGCCAGGCGCGCCAGGTTGGCGTGCCGCGCCCCGACGACACGCTGGCCGCACTGACCACAGCCACCGCGGGGCGCTGATCGTGCGCGCCGTCATCTGGATCTTGCTGCTGGCGAGCGCGGCCGTCGTGACGGCGTCGGCGCTTGGCACGAACGACGGCTTGGTGTCGTTCTACTGGCGTTCGTGGCGCGCCGAGGTATCGCTGAACCTGTTCCTGCTGTTGCTGATTGCTAGCTGCTTCGTGATCGTCCTGGCGATCCAGGGCCTGAGCTCGCTCGTGGGGCTACCGCAACGCGCGCGGGAGTGGCGCGTGGCTCGGCGCGATCGCACCGCGCAGGCGGCATTGCGCGACGCGCTGGCGCAGTATTTTGGTGGCCGCTACAGCCGCGCGCAGAAGTCGGCCCAGCGCGCACTCGTGATCCAGGCCGACACGCCCGAGTTGGCGCAGGACAACGAGTTCACGGTGCTCGGCCACCTGCTCGCCGCTGGCAGCGCGCATCGCATGCAGGACCGCGGCGGCCGCGACGAACAACTCAGGCGTGCGCTCGACCTTGTCAACCGCAGTGCCAGTGCACGGCCGGCCGAAGAAGGCGCGCGGCTGCTCGCCGCCGAATGGGCACTCGACGACCGCGATGCGCCGCGTGCGCTCGAGCTGCTGGGCCAGCTGCCGCAAGGCGTGGCACGCCGCACCCATGCGTTGCGCCTGCGGTTGCAGGCCACGCGGTTGGGCCGTCAGCCGCAAGAGGCTTTGAAGACCGCGCGATTGCTCGCCAAGCACCAAGGCTTCTCGAAAATCGCGGCGCAGGGTCTGCTGCGCTCGCTCGCGTTCGAATCGCTCGACACGGCGCATGACATCGACCAGTTGCGCCGCGTCTGGGCGCAGTTTGACGTCATCGACCGTCGCGATGCCTTCGTTGCTGCGCGTGCGGCGGACCGGGCTGCCGCGCTCGGCGCGTTCGACGACGCGCGCGGCTGGCTGCGTCCGTTCTGGGATCAACCCGCCGACATCGGCGCGGACGAACGTGCGGCGGTGGCGTTGGCACTCGTGAGCGCGCTACCGGGCATCGGCCTCGAGTGGTTGCCGCGCCTCGAAGCGGCGTCGACGGCCTATGCGCGTGAAGGCGCCGTGGTGCTCGCCGTGGGCTGTGCGCTGGCCGAGCGACAGCTGTGGGGCAAGGCGCGCCGACTGCTCGAACAAGCCGCTGCCGACGTGACGCTGGCGATGGCGGGACGGCGCAAGGCCTGGTTGTCGCTGGCCACCCTCGCGCATCAGGAGAGCGACTCGGTGCGCGCCGCAGAGTGCTTCGAAGCGGCGGCCCGGTTGAGCTGAGGTGGTTCGGAAAAATGCTACACTGTGGAGCTGCGCGGCTGTAGCTCAGCTGGATAGAGTACTTGGCTACGAACCAAGGGGTCGTGGGTTCGATTCCTGCCAGCCGCACCAGAAAAACAAGAAGTGGATCAACGGCTTAGAGGCTTTTCGCTTCTAGGCCGTTTTTCTTTGCTGGTGACTTTTGGGGGAGTGGCCTCCGCCCTTTGGCCCTCTTGCTCACGTCGCACCGTCTGCAGACTCTTGTTCCAGCGGCCATTGTCTTCCTTCACTGGCATCCCATGACGCCACCACCCAGCGGCGAGTCGTCTTGAGCGCAACTGATGCGCATCCTTCCCCACGACCAACCCGCCTATAGAGGCATTGCCATG
>JANYBE010000593.1 GCA_025360945.1 Rhizobacter sp.
CGCTGTACCCGCACATGACGGTGGGCGAGAACATGGCGTTCAGCCTGAAGCTGCGAAAAGCCGATGCGGCGCTCACCAGCGAGCGCGTCGCCAAGGCCGCGAAGATCCTCAACCTCGACCAACTGCTCGACCGGCATCCGCGCGAGCTCTCTGGTGGCCAGCGCCAGCGCGTTGCGATGGGCCGCGCGATCGTGCGCGACCCGAAGGTGTTCCTGTTCGACGAGCCGCTGTCCAACCTTGACGCCAAGCTGCGCGTGGCGATGCGCGCCGAGATAAAGGCGCTGCACCAGCGGCTCAAGACGACCACCGTTTACGTCACTCACGATCAGATCGAGGCAATGACGATGGCTGACCGCATCGTCGTGATGCACGACGGCATCATCGAGCAGATCGGCACGCCGCTAGCCCTGTACGACCGGCCGAGCAACCTGTTCGTGGCGCAATTCATCGGCTCGCCGTCGATGAATGTGATCCCCGGACAGCTGCGCGGCAGCGGCGGCGCCACCGAGGTCGAGGCCGCCGGCACGCGTTGGCCGGTGCCGGCGCAGGTCGGCGCAAGCGAAGGTCAGGCCGTGCACTATGGCATCCGCCCCGGCGACATCCACCTGGCGCCCGCGGGTTCGGGCATTGCCGCGAAGGTCATCGTCGTCGAACCCACCGGTGCCGAGACTGAGCTGCTGCTGCAAGTCGGCGACGCCCAGATCGTCGCAGTGATCCACGGCCGGACGGCCGCGGGGCCTGACGACACGGTCAATCTCGCGATCGACGCCGACAAGGCGCACGTGTTCGACTCGGCCAGCGGCCAGCGCCTGACCTGACATGGCTTCCGCTTCCGCGCCACTTGTGGTCGTGATGGGCGTCAGCGGCTGCGGCAAGAGCACGGTCGGCAAGTTGCTGGCGCGCAGCCTCCGCGCAGAGTTTCTTGAAGGCGACGAGCTGCACCCGCCGCGCAACATCGAGCGCATGGCGTCCGGCATCCCGCTCACCGACAGCGACCGGCGCGACTGGCTGCTCGAGATCGCACAGCAGCTGGCCGATGCGCGCGCCGGGCGGCACGCACTGGTCGTGTCGTGCTCTGCGCTCAAGCGCGGCTACCGCGACACGCTATGTAGCGCCGCGAGTCAGCTCGCGTTCGTGCATCTCCACGCGGGCCGCGAACTGCTCGAAGCGCGCTTGCTCGCGCGTGCCGACCACTTTATGCCGGGCTCGCTGCTGGAAAGCCAGCTGCAGACGCTCGAGATGCCGGGCCCAGACGAACGCGCGATCACGCTCGATGCCATGTTGCCGGCGGCGCAGATCGCCGCGCAGGCCGCCGCGTGGCTCGCACAAACCAGCCGCAACCCGCCACGCAAACCATGATCACCGCGAAGACCTTCCGGCTCGACGGCCGGCTCGCCCTCGTCACCGGCTCGTCAGGCGGCATCGGCCTGGCGCTCGCGCGCGGCCTGGCGCAGGCCGGCGCGAGCGTGGTGCTGAATGGCCGCGATGCCGGCAAGCTTGCGCGGGCCGCCGCACTGCTGGCCGGCGAAGGGTTGACGGTTCACGCCCGTGCCTTCGACGTGACGAAGCGCGACGAGATCGACACGAGCGTCGCCGCGATCGAAGCCGGGATCGGCGCGATCGAGATTCTCGTCAACAACGCTGGCATGACGCGCCGCGCGCCGTTCCACGAACTGGCCGCCGCAGACTGGGACGACGTGATGCGCACCAACGTCGACAGCATCTTCAACGTCGGCCAGGCGGTGGCCAAGGGCATGGTCGCGCGACAGCGCGGCCGCATCATCAACATCTGCTCGGTGATGAGCGAGCTCGGCCGGCCCGGCACCGTGGTCTATACAGCGAGCAAGGGAGCCGTGAAGATGCTGACCAAGGGCATGGCGATCGACCTCGGCCCACTGGGCATCAACGTCAACGGCATCGGCCCGGGCTACTTCAAGACCGAACTGACCGAGAAGCTGGTCGCCGACGCCACGTTTTCGAGCTGGCTGATCAACCGCACGCCGAGCCGGCGCTGGGGCGATGTCGAAGACCTGGCCGGCGCGGCGGTGTTCCTTGCCAGCGATGCCTCGCGCTTCGTCAATGGCCATATCCTCTATGTCGACGGCGGCGTGACCGCCACGCTTTGAACGACCTCCGATGACCACCTTCACGCAAGTCATTCTGTTCACCGACACCGACGGCCGCGCGCGTTTTCGCGAGCAGGCGATTGCGCTGCCCGAAGGCACGCCGAGCTCAATGCTCTCGGCGCTGATGCCCAGCGGCGGCCTGCAGCTGCGCCACAGCCCGGTCGGATTTCGCAGTAACTTTCACGTCACGACCACGCCGCAATGGGTGTTCATCCTGAGCGGCAAGATGGAGATCAATCTGCAAGACGGCAGCTCGCGCGTGTTCGGCCCGGGTCAGCATTTCTACTCGGATGACACGCTGCCGCCCGATGCGGCCTTCGACGTGAGCCTGCATGGTCACTGGAGCCGGCAAGTCGGCAGCGACCCCTTGGTCACCGCCTTCGTCAGAACCTGATGATCAAGAACGTCCATGGCGGCACGGTCGACCTACTCGGTGAGGCGATCGTCACCGGCCGCTATCCCGTCGGCAGCACGCTGCCACCCGAACCGTTGTTGTGCGAAGAACTGGGCGTGAGCCGCACCGTGATCCGCGAGGCGGTCAAGTCGCTGATCGCGAAAGGCCTGCTCGTCACCGGCCCGAAGGTCGGCACGCGCGTGCTCAACGAAGACCAGTGGAACTGGTTCGACCCCGACGTCGTGATCTGGCAATCGCGCGCCGGCCTGTCGCGCGAATTCCTGCGCGACCTGCAGGAGCTGCGGCGCCTGGTCGAACCGGTCGCGGTACGTCTGGCCGCGGCGCGCGCGACCGCAGCGGACATCGCCGAGATCGAATCCGCCTACGCCGGCATGAAACGCTCAATTGAGGAAGGCGGCGACTACGTCACACACGACCTGCGTTTTCACCAGGGCCTGCTGCGCGCCTGCCACAACCGCATGGTCGGGCAGATGAGCAAGGCGCTGGGCGCGCTGCTGCGCACCAGCTTCGAGATCTCGACCTCGCGCCCCGACGGCCCGGCCTCGTCGCTGCCGCTGCACCGCGCGGTGCTCGACGCAGTGATCGCGCGCTCGCCGCAGAAGGCCGAGCTCGCGATCATCGAATTGATCGACGGCGCCAACGACGATATCGAAGAGGTGCTGAGCTCGCGCCGCAAGCTGCCGCAGCTTGGCCTGCCGGCGCCGCGGCTGAAGGCTCGGCCGACCAAGGCGGTGGTGCGCTAGTGCCTGTTCACGCTACAGACGGCAGATGCGATGATGGAGGGATGAGCACCGTCATCATCGGCCCCACGACCGCAACTTCGACCTCGGGCAACACCCGGCGCTGGCGCTGGCTGCCGCCGATCGGCAGCAAGCGCTACTACCTGATGCTGGGCGCCCTCGGCATCTTCGTGCTGGGCCCGCTCGGCGGCGTGACCGCGTCGTACATGAATTTTTCGATCGGCTTTTTCGTCGGCGGACAGGTGCTGGCGGGCATCCTCGGCTCGACCGTCACTCTCGGCTACGGCCCCGAAGGCAAGCATGGCGCGAACTACATGCAGACGGCGGCCGCATCGGTGGCCGGCATGGCCGGCATGGGCGTGCTCATCCAGGCGATGGTATGGATGGGCCTGCCGCAGCCGCCGCTGTGGCAACTGATGCTATTCATGGGAGCGATCGGCATGTTTGGCGCCGGCGTGGGCATGCTGTACACACCCGTCCTCGTCGATCGCTTGCAGCTCACCTTCCCGTCGGGCTTGGCGGTCGCCAACATTCTGCGCGCACTCACCGACCCGGTGCTGCTGCGCCAGTCGGTCGCGCGCCTGGGCACTGGCATGGGTTTGGGCATTTTCGGCGGCCTCGGCAGCGCGAAGATCGCGTGGCTGGGCGCGATCGATCTCTCGACCTCGACGCTTGGCGCGGGCATGCTGGTCGGTGCGCGCATCGGCATCGCGGCGCTGGTCGCGGGCCTGACCGGCAGCTGGCTGATCCCGTATTTCATCTCGATCGGCTGGCTGCACGAGGGTGAGCCGTTTCGTAAGATCACGTTCCTGATCGGCCTGGGCCTGATCATGGGTGCAGCGGTTCTCGACATCGGCCAGATCCTGGTCGAAGCGTGGCAGCGCTGGCGCGCGCCGCGCCTTGCGCAGCTCGTCGAAGAGGAAGCCTGGAAGCGCACCAGCACCGGCCGCCTCGTCGCGTGGGTCGTGTTCTGGGCCGCGGTACTGGTCTGGGTCGGCTCGGGCATCCTGCACCAGCCGGTGTTCTTCATGACGATCGCGGTGTTGCTCGTATTCGTGTTCGCGATGGTCAACGGCATCTCGGTCGGCATCAGCGACTCGAACCCGATCTCGTCGGCCTTCGTCGTCTCGATCGTCATCCTCGCCGCGATCGGCCTCAAGGATCCGGCGGTCGGCCTGATGGCCGGCACGGTGTTGCTGGTGTCGACCAGCGTCGCCTGCGACATGCAGCAGGACCGCTCGACCGGCACGCGCCTCGGCACCAACCGCGTCCTCCAGTTCCGCTACCAGGCGGCCGGCATCTTCGTCGGCGCGCTCCTCGCCGTCGGCTTCGCGCGCCTCTTCATGGCCGCCTACCCGGTGCTGCTGCTCGACCAGACGGCGATGAGCGAAGGCCAGCAGCCGGCGCAGTGGAATGCGGCGATGACCTTCAAGTTCGTCGGCATCCTGAAGAGCCTCACGGAAGACAAGCCCTACCAGCGCACGGCGATCTGGATCGGCGTCGGCACG
>JANYBE010000617.1 GCA_025360945.1 Rhizobacter sp.
TTGCGCCACCGCGCCGCACCCCGCGGGGCTCATCCGGACGGCTGAGCGATGTCGACAATCAGGAATCCACTAGTCTTGCCCGTTGTGTCATCGACGGAGTTGCCATGCTGACCATGGTCAGCGCTACTAACGCCTGTTGTCCGCACCCAGCAATGCGGCAGCGAGCAGCGCCAGGGCATCGGCGATCCGCTTGCCAGTGTCCGCTGGCGGCAGCGGCACCTTGAGGCTGCGCACCCCTGTGGCGGGGTCACGTTCGACCCAAGGGTGGGTGGTGCCAGGGCCATTGTCCGGTGAGGTCATCGCCGCCGCCAGTTCCGCACCGAAGCGCAACAAGCCGGACCATAGGTCGATATTCGCCGGCGCCGATTCCTGATCCGTTCCGGCGGCCCCTGGTGCCGTCGCTGCGGTCACGGCGTCCGCATCTGCGGTCGTCGCACCGACCGGTGCCGCCAGTTCCAAGGCAGCGACCTGGGCGGCTTCTTCAGCCGGAGCCATGGCCTCGCCTTCACCCATCCGGCCGGTGACGTTTTCCACGTCCTTCATGAAGCGGCTCAGCCGGGATCCGCCAAGCGACACTTCGGCACTGCCACCGTCCAGAATCCCGGCGGACAGGGAACGCTTGAACGCATGCACTGACAGCATGCCCTCCTCGATGGTTCCCTTGGCCACATAGTTGACGATCTGCACCGGATGCTTCTGCCCCATACGGTGCACACGCGCAATACGTTGTTCCAACACCGCCGGATTCCATGGCAAATCCATGTTGACCAGTGTCGAGGCGTGCTGCAGGTTGAGGCCGGTGCTGCCAGCGTCGGTCGATAGGAACACGCGGCAATCCGGATCGTCGCGAAAGCGCTCGATCAGCGCCGGACGATGCTCCGACGGCACACCGCCATGAAAGCTGACATAGCCGATGCCACGCGCCTCGAGCCGGCGGATGACGATGGCGTGTGTGCGCGTCCACTGGCTGAACACCACCGCTTTTGCGCCCGGCTGGACGAACAGCCCCTCGAACAACTCCGCCAGTTCGTCCGCCTTGACACCGTGGTCGGTCGCCTTGTCGAGCAGGTAGGTGCTGTTGCACGACATGCGCATGTTCTGCAGAGCGCAGGTGAGACGGCGCTGGTCCTGGTCGGAGAGAAATTTCATCTTCCGCCAGCGCTGGACGATCTTCGCCACGATGTCCGCGTTCTCTGCGTGATACAGCATCTGCATCTCGGTCATTGGCACCAGCAGGTTCTGATCGATGCGGCTCGGCAACTGCAACAGCACCTCAGACTTGCGCCGCCGGATCATGACCGGCGCCAGGGTCTGGCCGATCTTATCGAGGCCGGTGTAGCCAGTGACGCGGCCGCCGTCGTCCCGAACCTGGTGCTCATGCAGCAGCTTCCAGGTCGGACCGAGGCGGTGCTGATCGACAAACTGGACGATCGAGATGAGTTCCTCCAGCTTGTTTTCCAGCGGGGTTCCTGTAAGCACGATCGCATAAGTGCTGTCGATGCGCTTGAGCGCCTTTGCCGCGATCGTGTTCCAGTTCTTGACCCGTTGCGCCTCATCGACGATCACGAGGTCCGGCACCCAGGCGGAGATCAGATCGAGGTCGGATCTGAGCTTCTCGAAATTGGTGATCTTGCAAAAGTCTTCCTCGGCATATTCGTTTTGCCGCTGGGCCCGCCCGCCACCGATGACCCTGGACGCGCGACCGGAAAAACGCAGTATTTCGCTTTGCCACTGATACTTTAGCGACGTCGGGCAGACCACGAGTACCTTGGCAGCATCGAAATGCCGCGCCAGAACCTCCGCCGCGGCGATCGCCTGGATGGTCTTGCCCAGACCCATCTCGTCACCGATCAGCGCCCGGCCAGCGCGTACGGCAAACAGCGCGCCTTCGGCCTGGTACGGATACAGCGGCACCTTGAGCAGCTTCTTCCAGCGAGTGCTTGCAGCGCCGTCCGGGAATAGATCGACCAACGCCGCGGCGCGGTGCGCCGCATCACTCCTGCCGGCGACGAAGTCGAGCGCGTCGTCATAGGCGCGCAGTTCGTGGCGCGTGTGCGCCGCAAGTGCGACAAACCGCCCGATTTTGTCGAAGCGGTCCTCTGCCAGGCGCCAGCCCTGCGACGCGTCGAACAAATCGGCCGCCGACCGCGCCAGCGCGGCGGGGCAATCCGTTCCGGCGCGGAAATGGATTGTGCGGGTACCGTCGTTGCGCAAATACAGCTCGGAAAAAGCGGGCTGGTAGCCACGCGCAAATGCCGACTTGGCGCCGCGTTTTCTTGCCAGCCGCGCAAGCGTGAATTCAATGTGTTTGCAGGTTCCCAGCTCGTTGGTCGAAAAGTCGGGGCAGGCGCAGAAATTGTCGCCAGGCTGCGACCCGCGGATCGCCAGGTAGTAGGTGGATTTCGACTCCGGATTGCTGACGCGGAATTCCGAGAAAAACGGCTCCGAGCCGATGTTCTCCAGCCCGAGCACCTGCTCGCGCCCGAATTGGCGGCGCAGAGCACGCTGCCACTCGATCGGCGCATGCCCAGGCGGTGCATGGGTTCGGGAAAGCTTGGGTTCCGGTAGCCGCTTGGCAGGCTTCTGCTGGTACTTCATGGCATCGACCGATGCAGGTAGGGCAGGCTGCATTTTGCAAAGCCGGCGGGGGCACCCGTCAGGTTTGACATCGAGATGCTCGGGACGCTCTGCCAGCACCGGTACTTTGCGGCCCTGTCTGAAGGCATGTCCGATCTCAATGGCAGTTGCAACCCTTGATTGTCGCCGGACTATCGCGTCGGCAGCATGCACTGTCGGCAACCGAATGGAAATCGCAAGTGGCTGCGCGCATCGAGTTGCCCCGCTCATGCCGGCCGCTGGCCGCAATCTCACGACTTCCAGAAGCTCTCCACCACCTGTCTTCGCCGATTGCTCTCGGCCGTCACGTAGACCACCATCGTTTCCAGCGACGCATGCCACAGGGCCCGCTTCGATCGGCATGCCCGCAGCGATCGCAGGGCTGGTGTCAGGCGCCGGGAATCATGGGCCGAATGAGACTCTCGGCCGGAATACCCAGGCCATCGTGCAAGCGGCGGATCATCGTGAGCGTCAGCGGCCGACTGCGCGCAAGCACTTCGTACACGCGATTGCGCCTTCCGATCATGGGCTCCAAGTCGGCCACGCTCAAGCCTTGCTGATCCATCCGAAACTTGATTGCCTCGATTGGGTCTGCGGGCTCAATGCGAAAGTGCCTCGCCTCGTAGGCGGCAATCAGCGTCGACATCACTTCGAGCATGTCACCGTCCGGTGTGCTGGGCGCCGGGTCGAGGTCCACGAGCTTCGAGACCAGCTTCAAGGCCGCTTTGTGGTCAGCCCTTGAGTGAATCGGTTTGATGTCCATCATTCAATCTCCACGGTCTCGGCATCGATCTCATCGTACTGGGCGTGTGTGCCGACGAACTTGACATACACGACGCCAATCTTGTACGCAACAGCCACTATGAGGCGATAGTCGTTGCCTCTGATGTTGAATACCACGCGACGATTCTTCAGGATGCTCGCGCTGCGGTACTGGGCCTTGATGTGAGCTGGCTGCTTCCAGTCGGCCCTTGCCGCTTCGTCGTGCCATGCCCTCAGGGGTTGCTCTGCATCGGGGTGCGAGCCCCAGAATCTCCGCAACGTCGCCACGGCGATGACTTTCATGCTGGCATTGTAGTCCCAATATGGGACCATTTCTGCGACCTTGAACATTCGCGTCACCGCGCCCAGAAACTCTCCCTCAATCCAACAGGAAGAGACCGGCGGAGATACCCCGTCGTCCGAAGACACTTCTCCTCCGGTATTGCCTGCGCGAAGGCTTCGCCTCGAGCTTGGGCGGCGGCCGCGCGCGGCATATCGGGTGTTGGCGACTGGGCCCAGATTGTCTTTCGAACGCACAGAGGCAGGCCAGTCAGCGCCTCCAAATTGCTGCCCGAAACCTGCCTTTGCGATTTGCAGGCATGCTGCCGGGATGAACCGCCCCCACAGATGGCCCGCCCCGCGCGGCGGCCTCATTGCCTTGGTCGCAGCCGTGCTGATCGGTATCAGCACGCCGCTCGTGCAACGCTTTGGCGTCGGCGTCGGCAGCTTCTCGACGGCCGTGTTGCTGTACGCCGGTGCGGCGTTGATCGGCGCACTTCTACGTCGGCCAACCGGCGTGAGGCCCGCATTCAACGCAGCGATGCGCCCTTGCTCGCCTCGATAGCACTGTTCGGTGCGGTGGTCGGTCCAGTCACACTTGCGTGGGGGCAGCAGCACACCAGCGACGCCAGCGCTTCGCTGATGCTGACGCTAGAGGCCGTGTTCACCGCGGGGCTCGCGCGGCTCTGGTATCACGAGACGCTGGGCCGTCGGGTCAATCTCGCGATGGCGCCTCTGACGCTGGGCGGCATGGCACTGGTTCTGGACCGTGCCGAGGGTGGCGCGCTTCAGACTCTTGGACTGCTGGCTGTGATGGCCGCCACCGCGGCCTGGGGCGTCGACAACACCTTGTCGTAGCCGATCGCGACCCTGGACAGATCGTGATGTTCAAAGGTGCGATCGGCGCCGTCGCGACGACGCTGCTGGGGTTCGTTGTCGGCGAACCGACACCGGGGATGTGGCCCGCGCTCACTCTGCTGGCAGTCGGCGCGACCGGCTACGGGCTCAGTCTTCGCTTCTACCTGCTGGCTCAACGCGCTTTCGGTGCGGCGCGCACCGGCTCCGTGTTTGCGTTCGCTCCGTTCGTCGGCGCACTCCTCGCGTTTGCACTCGGGGAACGCAGTGGCAGCGCCTGGATGCTTGCTGGCGCGGTGCTGATGGCCGGCGGCATCCTGCTTCATCTCGCAGAAGGCCATGCGCACGAACACGAGCACGACGATGTGGAACACGAGCACGCCCACAGCCATGACGACGGCCACCACATGCACTCTCACGAGCCGTTGCCGGTGGGCAAGCACAGCCATCTGCATCGGCACGAACCGACACGACATTCGCTCGCGCACGTCCCGGACGAGCAGCACGCGCATCGGCACTGATACGGCCACTGTTCGGAACAGTGACGCTCAGACCATCGACGCCAGAAAGAGCTGCATGGCGAGCCAGGCGAGCCACACCGCGACGAGTTCGAGGGCGGTCGACGAAACGACCCTCACGAGGCGACTTCTGCGCATGATCAGCGCTCGCTCCGAATTCCAGAACCACGGCGGCTTCTGAAACGATACTCCCGGGAGTACCGCGCGGCCAGCATGGCGGCGATCTGCCCTGCGCGTGAATGGCGCTCGTCAACGAGCCGGGAAGGCGCCGAAGCTGAAGTCATCGAACGCCGTTACGCTGTCTGCCTTGGTCCACACGCCCACTGCGCCGGGACCGGCGATGTGCGAATCATCGAACTCGATCACTGCCTTTCCATCGAACAGAACACGAATTGCGGTCTGTTTGAATTCCACACGCAGCACGTGCCATGCGTTGGTCGGCACCGGCGCATCAACATACTTCAGCGTCCTGCAATTCCCCCCGCGTCAGAATAGTTGTCACCTCCATAGAACAACCCTGGGGGCGGCGATGAAGGACGAACTTGGCTCGATACGGACAGGCATTCAAGGACAAAGCGGTGGCGAAGTTGCTGCCGCCGGAGAGCGCTGCGCTGGAGGTGGTGGCGCGGGAA
>JANYBE010000619.1 GCA_025360945.1 Rhizobacter sp.
ATTGCCGTTCACCGCGTCGGTGACCACCAGGATCCCGTAAAGGCCCATTGGTCCCTGGATTGAGGGGTGGGTTCCCGATTCGATGAGGTAGGTGCCGGGCTGCAGGGCTGGAGTTGGCGTGGAACAGGTTAGGCCCCAGCACAGCGAGGTCGTTGCGCCGGCGAGCACTTCGGTCCCGAACGACTGGACACGATTCCCCTGGGTGGGCGGAGGCGCCACCGGCGTACTGGTCGGCGCCGCGATCGGCCAGGTCTGCGACCGGGCGCCGCTGTGGTCCGGGCTCGCCGTCGTGGTGGGGGTACCAAGGCCGCCGCCGATCTGGCCGACGATCACCAGCGAGGTTGGAACCGTGTTCCCGTTGGCGAAGGTGAGGTTATTCGTCAGGTTGATCGTCAGGGTCTGTCCGCTTTGCACCGTGATGACGACCGGAGACCAAGATGCCGCCAGCGCGGTCTGCGCCGCGGTTGGCGTCCCCGGGGGTATTGCGGCCTGTGCCGTCGCCACCGCGGCCTGCGCCGCCGCCACTGCCGGGTTCGAGGCAACACACCCCGAAGAGGCGGCACCGCCGCAGCTGTAACCCCACATCGGCACGACCGAGCCGTCCGTTAGCGCGGTGCTCGCGGGTGCCGCGGTCAGGTTGACGACCTGCTGGGCCAGCGCTGAGCCCGATGCCCAAAGCAGTGCAACAGCCGCCAACGCCCTCTTGAGCGTGACCGAATCGAGACTAATGGTTCGCATGTTCGCTCCCCTGCCCTTATTGGGATTCATCGATCACGAATTCACGCGAATCGACGAGCATCATCATCAACATCCCGCCAGGAAAGATGTTGTTCGTGGTGATCTCACGTTCGTTATGGGAGTGCCACATGAACGCATAGCCTGCTTCTAGGGACGGGCTGTTCGCGATAGTCCCTGACGGAGGCGTCGTGCCGGTCGCGCTGCAACCCGAGCCGCTGCACGAGCCGAAGGTCGCGCGGGCCGTCGCATTCGGGCCGAGGTAGGGGCTGCCGCCGTACCACGCACCGTTCTTGAAGATGTTTGGGTCGGGCAAGGTCACCGGACCGCCGGCAGGCACGTCGCCAAAGGGCGCCGCCTGCATGGGCTTGTTGTGGTCCTGGCACCACTCGAAGTAATTAATCGCGGTGGGCGCGATCGTGTTGTAGCCGTTGGCATCGGGCGTGCATGGCAGCTTCGCGTTGGCGTCGGCCGACGCGGGGTTGTGGCCGTACATGTCCCAGTTCAGGCCCTTGCCGGTGAAATAGAACAGTCCGTCCATCGCCATGCCCGGCGTCGTCGTCGTCGTGAACATCAGCGGGCCGGCCAGGTTGCCATTCGGGCTGAGCAGCAGGTTGCCGTCGCGCGCCAGGATGCGCACGTGGTTGGCGTGCTCGTGGAACGGGTGCTGCCAGCGGCCCTGGCCGATGATCCGCAGCAGCGAGATCTCACCCGGGTGCATGTGCGGATTGCCGTTGTAGGGCTGGTGTGGATACATCGGCGCGTAATTGGCGTCCATGTCGTCGGGCATCGAGCGCCCGTTGATCATGAAATAGGCCGGGTGGTAAGGCTCGGTCGGCACGTCGAGGCTGCAGCCCATCGCACCCGCCACACATCCGGCCTTTGCGGTGACCTGCTCAAGCGCGGCGATGTGGATCGCCGGATCCATTTCGGAGAACTGGAACAGGTATTCGCGGTCGTAGCAGGTCGACGCGTGGCCGAAGGCCGACGTCGAGAGACGGAAATCCTTCTCGCCCCATTTCGCCATGGCCTGGGCGTTGGCTCCCGCGGGAGCCAACGTGTCCTTGCAGGATTTTCCGTCGACCTGGTTCGCTGGCAGCACGATGATTGCGCCGAACAGGCCCATCTCGACTTGCAGGTCGCCCTGGGTGCCACTGTAGTAGGCACGGGTTCCGGGCGAGCCGGGCGTGAAGGTGTAGGTCACCGTGCCGCCTTGCGCGGCTTCGCAGGTCAGCAGGCCTTGAACGCCAACGGGGGTGGCTGCGCCGCAACTTGTCGTCACGTTGAACCCTGGAAACAGGATCGACGTGGGGCCGGCCGCGGCAGGCAGACTATTCGTCAGCGTCACGGTGACGGTCTGGCCTTCCGTGACGATCAGCGTCGGCCCGGGCAGCTGCATTTCGTTGCACGTACCGCTGATCGCCGCCGGCGCAAAGCCGCCCGGTGTGCCGTTGCACCCGTAGCCCCACGAGTAGACGGACTGGCCGTCCGGCTGCGTGATGTACGCGTCCTTGGCCTGAAGGTTGAAGGTCGGCCCCGTGATGCCCGGTGCCGCGGCCTGCGCCGAAGCCGTGACCAGCGCGCCCAACGCCACCAGGCCGAGAGAAAGCACTCGCTTCATCGAAATCGATTTGATGGTTGTCGTTGCGTGCATCGCGTGCCCCTCAGTTCGAGACGACGTGAACTTCGGTCATCTGACCACCGAAGTTCTCCGCGTCGTTGGACAGGTGGTCCAGGTTGGACGTGTACAGGTAGTAGGTGCCGGCCGGGATCGCAGTCGTGCACGCCGAGGACGGGTCCGAGGGGTTAGAGCGCATCAGGCAGCTGTCCAGGATCACGTCCACCGATTCGCCGCCACCGAGCGTGATCGAGTTCGTGAAGTAGTCCATGTTGTTGCCGTCCTGGTCGCGCAGCAGCTTGGCGTTCCAGCCGACCACATGCATGCGCATGCCCACCGACGCCAGCGTGTGGTACTCGGTCACAGCCAGTTCGGAGATGCGCAACAGCGTGCGCTGACCGGCCGTCATGGTGACGATCGAGCTGATCGGCTGCGAGAAGTGCTCCACGCCGTCGGAGGACGGCGTGGACAGCGGGCCGGGGGTCACCGTGTCGGGATAGCTGCGACCGTTGAGCAGGAAGTACTTGTCCTTCATGTCCGCGAAACCCTCGTTGTTGAAGGTCATGCCGACGAAGTGGAAGTTCGGGTCAAAGCCGTGCATCTGCAGCGGCACCTCGACGTCGTAAAAGGTCGACCCGTCGCCGTCGTTGTAGGCGTAGCCCGTGGTCGCCGTCTTGCTCAGGTCCGTCGATACCGTAGTTGCTGGCGCAACGGCACCGGTATTCGTGGCCGGCAGCGGATTGCTGCACAGGACGTCCGAGGAATTGCATGCCGTGCGCAGGTCGCCCTGCTGTGCCTGGAGCGCCGTGTAGAGGCTTGTGCCCACTGGCACGCGGTTCTGCCGCGGCCGCACGTAAAGCTGGCCAACCATGCCCATCTGTAGGTGTTCCGGCGGCGTGATATGGCAGTGCCAGAAGTAGGTGCCCGCGTCCGGCGCCAGGTAGTAGTAAGTGAAGCTGCCGCCAATGTTGATGGCCACAGAAGCGTCGGGCACGCCGTCAAAGAGCGCCGAGGCGTTCGGGTAGCCGTGGAAGTGGATCGTGTGCTGCTCGAACAGATCCGGCCGCATGATCATGCCGACGTTGGTCAGCGTCAGAAAGAATTCGTCGTCCTCGTCAATCGCCATCAGCGGCGCCGGGATGTTGCCGTTCATGACGCCCACGTCCATGATCTGGCGCGGATCGACGTGGCCGTCAACGATTGGAACGGAGGAGGCCGTGGCGTCCGTGGATGTCACGACCTCGGGCAGGCCGGTGGCGGTCGACAACACGAACTGGAACCCATAACTCGCCGGAAGCCCGATGGTGTTGGCGACTCCCACATTGGTGACCGTATAGGTCCCCACGTAGCCGCTCAGATCGGTCCCGCTCGGGCCCTGTCCGATTGCGATGGAGTCGCCGACCTTGAAAGGCGCCGCGGCGTTCAGGATCACCGACACCGTATGGGCCGTGACGGCGGAGTTGGCCGCAGCGGTCAATGTGGGGCTTGGTCCTTCGAGGATGTCGTAGATGCTGAACGTGTAGTTAACGTTGCTGTCGACCAGGCCGATGGCGCCGTTGTACGGTGTCGACGGACTCGGCAACGCTTGCGGATAGCCCGGCACCAACGTGGTCGGATCGGTAACCACCGTGTTGAAAACGGACGGGAACTCGCTGCCCGGCTTGCCACTCGAAATGTCGCTCAATCCGGACAGGGGCCCGAACGAGAACATGTACGTCTGGGTGCCGTCGGCCATCGACGCGTAGCCGTCGCCGCCGCCGACCTGCTGGCACTTGATGGCGCCGTTGACGGGTCCGGTCTTTCCCGTCGTGTAATCCACTGAGCTCGTTGCGGCCGTCTTTGGAGTGGGATAGGTGGGCCCAGCGTACGCCGCCTCGGAACTCGTTTTCGTCGCATCAGGGTGCGTGATCGTGCTCGTCGGGCACTGCACCCGGAACGACTGCGCCGCTGCCGGCGTTGCGAGCACTATGGCAGTGACGGCGGCGACGCATGTCAGCGCCATGTGCCGCGCTCTCGCCGATCGTGTCGAAGTGATCGACAGCGTTCGCACCCCGCAGAGTTGCTGGTGTTTCCAGCCCGGTGTGCGAGGCGCACGATTCAGAATGTTGGCCATCGACATGGAACCTCCTGCGTTAACGCCTTGGTCTAAGGGCGGAGTACATCCGGGCCAGTCAGGCGCGCAGGCAACGCTGCGGGCCGGCGTGAATTGGCGACGAAAGTGCTCGCGCACGGATGACCGCTCCACGATGGTGGTTTCCGAAGAGGCGCTCATCGGGTGGCCACCAAGTGCTGCAACTCGGCCAGCAACTGGTCCGCACTCGCAAACCCGTCGATCCGAACCCACGTGGAATTGAGGCCCGTGCGCAGCAGCGTCACCGGCGTATGGCTCATCTTGTCGCCCTGGTACACGCCAAAGGCCTGCTGGGCGGCGACGCTGGCGGCCACGCTGCCGGTGTAGTGCTGCCATGCCGGACCGGCACCGAACTTGTTCGCGTACTCGCGCAGCCGCGCCGGCGTGTCCTGCTCGGGGTCGATCGAGATTGACACCAGGTGCACGGCGCTGCGAGACGCGCCCAGCTTGCCCTGAAGCTCCGAAAGCGTCTGGCTCGAGATGGGGCAGATCGACGTGCAGGTCGTGTAGATGAAGCTCAGCACCACCGGCCGGCCGTCGTTCAACTCGTCGGCCAGCAGCACCTTCTTGCCGTCGTCGCGGACCAGCGAGACAACGGGAATAACGTAGTCCCGGGTCGTCCGCGACGTCTCGGGAGTCATTTGGTGATGGTGATGCGCGTGTGGGTCGGCAGTCTCGGAATCACCCGCGGCGAGCGCCGTCGTCGCGCACAAGCCGGTTGCGACTGCAAGTAACACGCCGGCCCGCCATGGCAACCAGTGCCCAAGCCTGGACGCATTCGAACTCCCCGACGCGTGCGGCGCTCGAACGCCGCCGACATCCAGGCTGCGCCCGTGCGGCTTCGCTTTCAGGTTCGACATTCCTATCCCCTTTTCCGGCACATCATTTGACGTGCACGGCACAACGGGTACGGCCTTTGGCGGCTCATTTACCCATGCTTGCGTGCTGCTACTGACCCCAACTGCACGTGGCCAGATTACGCGCGGTGGATCAGGAAGTCGCGGGGCGCCCTCCTAGCGATAGAGGGGTGCAGGTCCTACTTCCGACGCGGCCAAAGGTGGGAGTTGCGGGCATTTCTTATGCGGACATTAAGATCCGCTGCACGCGGGACAGAAGTTTCCCAAGTGCGTATTTCGCCGATCGCGGACGCCTGTTTCAGGCTGATCGTGGACGGCGAAACGGCCCCGTCGGTGACGCGCTGGGGAAGCGCGCAAGTTCTAGGGCTGAAACTATCACAATCGTCCACGATCAGCCTGAAACGTGGTTTCGCGGGGCCTGCGATGGGTCTTGGTTTTTGGTTCGTTGATTTCCAGCAACTTGCCTGTGACGCGCACATCGATCTTGGCGCCCTCCAGCAGGTGCGGCACGCTGTAGTAG
>JANYBE010000651.1 GCA_025360945.1 Rhizobacter sp.
CGACAAGCAACAGCTGGTGCCGCTGATCAAGGGTGCGCTCTCGCACCGCGGCGCGGCGCTGATCGACGTCATCAGCCCCTGCGTCGCGTTTAACAACCACGCCGGCAGCACCAAGAGCTACGACTATGTGCGGGCCCACAACGAGGCGGTGAACCGGCTCGACTTCATCTCGAACCGCGACGCGATCATCGCGATGTACGCGCCCGGCGAGGTCATCGAGGTGCAGCAGCACGACGGCAGCACGCTGCGCCTGCGCAAGCTTGCCCAAGGCTATGACGCCGGCGACCGGATCGCCGCGATGACGCACATCGCGGCGCATGAGTCGCGCGGCGAGATCCTGACCGGGCTGCTGTACGTCAACGCGTCGGCCGAGGACCTGCACGAGCATCTGCACACCGTCGACATGCCGCTGAACTCACTCAATGCGGCCGAACTATGCCCGGGCGCGGCGGTGCTCGCAGGGCTCAACGCCGAACTCGCCTGAGGCGATCAGTCAGGGCTTCAAGAAAGCCTCTGGCGTCGAAAAGTTCGCCAAGCGCAAATGCACCGCCCCGGCCGGTGCAGGGTGCCTGCAGTCGGGTCGCAGCTTGCACAATGATGAGCGCGCTCACGGCGTGGATGTCATGGCCCGATGCCGCGCACGCCCTCTCGCGGCACTTTCAGGTGAACCCCGGTTGCCGCGCTACAGTGGACGCTGATTCTTTCAGGAGCCCCTCATGCAACTCATTGGCATGCTCGATTCACCGTATGTGCGCCGCGTCGCCGTGTCACTGCAACTGCTCGACCTGCCGTTCGAACACCGCTCCGTCTCGGTGTTTCGCGGCTTCGACGAATTCCGCCGCATCAACCCGGTCGTGAAGGCGCCGACCCTGCTTTGCGCCGACGGCACCGCGCTGATGGATTCGACGCTGATCATCGAGTACGCCGAAGCGCTGGCCGCACCGCGCAGCCTGATGCCGGCCGCGATCGCCGCGCGTCAGCGCACACTGCAACTCATCGGCCTCGCACTCGCGGCCTGCGAGAAAAGCGTGCAGATCGTCTACGAGCGCAACCTGCGCCCGCCTGAGAAGCAGCATGCACCGTGGGTCACACGTGTTCAGGGTCAGCTCGGTGCCGCGCTGGCCGCCATCGAGGCCGAACTTGCGCGCGCGCCGCTGGCGTACACCAGCGCGGGTATCGATCAGGCCGGCGTGACCTGCGCCGTGGTGTGGAAGTTCGTGCGGGCGATGCAACCCGAGCTGGCCGCCGCCGATGCCCATCCCGCGCTGCATGCGCACGCCGTGCAGGCCGAGCAGCTGCGCGAATTCCGCAACGCGCCGCACGGCGACGGCGTAGTCGCGCGCTAGCGCGTGCGGTGCTCCAGCGCCGGCAACTGCGTCCGCACCGACGTGATGTGCTCCGGGTCGACCTCGGCGATCACCACACCTTCGCCCTCTGGCAGCACGTTCAGCACCTTGCCCCACGGGTCGACGACCATGCTGTGGCCGAAAGTGCGGCGGCCGTTCTCGTGCAGGCCACCCTGCGCGGCGGCGATCACATAGCACTGGTTCTCGACCGCGCGGGCGCGCAGCAGTAGCTCCCAGTGTGCGAGACCGGTGGTATGCGTGAACGCCGCAGGCACCGAGATCAGGTCGCAGGGTGGGTGCATCAGGGCGCGGTACAGCTCGGGGAAGCGCAGGTCGTAGCACACGCTCAGACCCACCTTCAGCGCGCCGGCCCGAAACGCCATCGGTTCATCTCCGGCGCGGATCGCGCAGCCTTCGTCGTAGTGCTCGCGCCCGTTGTCGTACTTGAACAGATGGATCTTGTCGTAGCGCAGCACGAGCGCACCGTCGGGCGCGTAGACGCAGTTCGCGTTCAGCACCCGGTCCGCGTCATCCGTGCGGACCGGCAGCGTTCCGCCGATCAGCCAAACGCGGTGCTCGCGCGCGGCGTCCGACAACAGGCGCTGCAGGGGACCGTCGCCCGGCGCCTCGGCGATGCCGAGCTTGTCGCGGTCGTTGCGGCCCATCAGGCAGAAGTATTCGGGCAGGGCAACGAGCTCGGCGCCGGCCCGCGCGGCCTCGCCGATCAGCCGCCGGGCAGCCGCGCTGTTGCGCTCGACATCGGTGCCGGAAACCATTTGCACGGCGGCGATCTTCATGGGGTCCTCCCTGACTACTGCGTCCTTGCCGGCGCTGACGAAGCGGCCGACGCGGGCGCATCTACATTCGGCACATCATCGCCGAACTTGCGCTCGACGCGCTCGACCTTCGGATCCGCCCACGGCCCCGACACACGGAACTCGCGCGTGCCCGCGGCCGTCAGCGGCTTCTTCAGAATCGCCTGCGCGAGGAACGCGCCCAGGCCGATCGCTGGGTTGATCACCGCATACGCGAGCGCGGCGGTACCGGCGTTGATCTCGGGCACGACGATGACGCGCAGGTCCTGTGTCTCGCGCGCAATATCGGCGCTGCCTTCCATCAGCACCGCGGCCTGCACGCCGCGCATGCGCAGGTTGTTCGACTGCGCCACGCCTTGGGCGATCTTCACGTCGCCGGTGATGTTGTCGAAAGCAAAGCCTTCCTGGAACAGGTCGCGAAAGTCCAGCGACAGGCGTCGCGGCAAGGATTGCAGGCTTAGCACACCGAGCAGCCGCGCCGCGCCGGGCTCGGCCTTCAGGAACTGGCCGGCGTCGATGGCCACGTTGATCTGGCCGGTGAGGCTGGGGTAGTCGAGCGCAAACGGCGAGCCATTCCACGCGATCTGGCCCGCGAGCTGACCCTTGCCGTTGCGAATCGCCTTGCTCGTGCCGAGCCGATCGAGCAGCGCACCGCTGTCGGACAGCGCAAGCTTGAAGTCCATCACCGCGCGCCGCGTCACCGGCGCGCCACGCCTGAGCGTCGGCCCGGTGGCCGACCAGTGCCCGCTTGCGGTCAGCTGCGCCTCTGGCGTGGTGATGTTGAACTTGGTCAACTCCCAGTCGCGGCCCTGTGGCGTGGCGCGGTTGAGCGCATCGATTTCGACCCGGCCGAGGTGCTTGCCGCGCAACTCGACGTCCTCGACGACG
>JANYBE010000045.1 GCA_025360945.1 Rhizobacter sp.
GACCTGCCGCACAAGCTGATCGAGGCCTTCGAGGCCACCTTGCAGGAGGCGAATGACGCCGATTTGCTGCTGCACGTCGTTGATTGCGCCAGCACCGTGCTGGCCGAGCAGATGGCCGAGGTGCAGCGCGTGCTGGTCGACATCGGCGCGAGCGACATCCCGCAGGTACTGGTCTACAACAAGCTCGACCGGCTCGAGGAAACCCAGCGCCCGCGCGAGCTGCGCGACCTGCTCGAGATCGAGGGCCAGCTGCGTGTGCCGCGCGTTTTCGTCAGTGCGCGCAGCGGCGAGGGCATGGCCGCATTGCGCGCGATACTCTCGGAAGCGGTGGCGGGCACGCTCGAGGGCTTCTTGAACCTCGGCGCACCGGCCCCAGATGACATCCGCCTCGTCCATGATTGGGACGAGGACGACCTCGAAGACGCCCCGGTGGCCGCACCACCCGACGGATCCCAGCATTCACTCGCATGACCATGAGCCATCCGACTTCCGATTCTTCTGGCCGACCCGTGCGCCCCAGCGTGTGGCGTCGTTTTGACGGCCCGATCCTGAATAGCCGCGGCGACGGCCCGCCCGATCTTGATGAACTCTGGCGCGACTTCAACCGCAAGCTCAGCGGCCTCTTCGGTGGCAGGGGAAGTAGTTCGCGTCCGAACGGATCGGGAGACGGCGGCGGCAACGGCCCGAATTTCCAGCCCGACATGAAGAGTGCTGGCATCGGCGCCGGGCTGGTCGCCGGTGTCGTCGCCCTGATCTGGCTCGGCAGCGGCTGCTTCATCGTCCAGGCCGGCCAGCAGGCGGTGGTGACCTCGTTCGGGAAATACAGCCACACGGTCGACGCGGGGTTCAATTGGCGCATGCCTTATCCGTTCCAGGCACACGAGACGGTCAATGTGACGCAGCTGCGCACCGCGGACGTCGGGCGCAACGCGGTGGTTGCTGCGACCGGGTTGCGCGATTCGTCGATGCTGACGCAGGACGAGAACATCGTCGACATCCGCTTCACTGTGCAATACCGGCTGAAGGACGCGCGCGCCTTCCTTTTCGAGAACCGCGACCCGGAAACGGCAGTCACGCTGGCCGCCGAATCGGCGGTGCGCGAGATCGTCGGCAAGAGCAAGATCGACTCCGTGCTCTACGAGCAACGCGACGCGATCGCTGCCGGGCTGGTGAAGTCGGTGCAAGGCCAGTTGGACCGCCTGAAGGCCGGCATCGTCGTCGTCAACGTCAACGTGCAGAGCGTGCAGCCGCCCGAACAGGTGCAGGCCGCGTTCGAGGACACGCTGAAGGCCGGTCAGGACGGTGATCGCCTGAAGAAGGAGGGCCTCGCCTACGCCAGCGACGTGATCCCAAAGGCGCAGGGCACGGCCGCGCGTCTGCGCGAGCAGGCCGAGGGTTACAAGTCTCGTGTGATCGCCGAGGCTGATGGCGATGCGCAGCGCTTCGCCAGCGTGCTGACCGAGTACCAGAAGGCGCCGACCGTGACGCGTGACCGCCTGTATATCGACACGATGCAGCAGGTCTACGCCAACGTCAGCAAGGTGATGGTCGACACCCGCAGCAACTCGAACCTGCTGTACCTGCCGCTGGACAAGCTCTTGCAGCAGACCGCGGCTGGGCCGGCGGTCGTCGTGCCGCCTGCGCCCGCGACCGAGGTGCCGGCCACGGGCAGCACCGACGTGCGCTCGCGTGAAAACCAGCGTGGTCGCGACCGCGACGGGCGCTAGGAGAAGAACAACATGAATCGCATTGCTTTGTTCGTTGGCGGCTTGCTGCTGGTGCTGCTGGGGTTGAAGTCGATCCTGTTCGTGGTCGACCAGCGCGAGGTGGCCGTCATCTACGCGCTTGGCGAGATCAAGGAAGTGATCCAGGAGCCGGGCCTCAACTGGAAGCTGCCGCCACCGCTCCAGAATGTCGTGTTCCTCGACCGCCGCATCCAAACCATGGACAGCCCCGAGACGCGTCCGATCTTCACCGCCGAGAAGAAGAGCCTGGTGATCGACTGGCTGATCAAGTGGCGCATCACCGACCCGCGCCAGTTCATTCTCAACAACGGCGCCGACATGCGCAGCCTGGAAACCCGGCTGAGCCCGATCGTGCACGCGGCGTTCAACGAGGAAGTAACCAAGCGGACGGTGGGCGATGTGCTCTCGGGCGGACGCGACAAAGTCATGCAGGACGTGCGCGGGCGCCTGACCGACGAAGGCAAGTCTTTCGGCATCGAGATCCTCGACGTACGGATCAAGCGCGTTGACTTCGTCGCCAACATCACCGACTCGATCTACAGCCGCATGC
>JANYBE010000135.1 GCA_025360945.1 Rhizobacter sp.
GCCTCCAACAGCCTGCGGAAGACAGGGCGCTTCGAACCTTCGGCGCGCAGCACGCCGATCACCGGCACACCCGCCATCACCATCAGGTCTTCGGGATCGCGCACGCGCCGATCGAGAAGCTCCCAACACAAAGCCGCCAACATGCCCAGTACCAGGCCGCCAAGAAGGGAGCCCGCAACGCCGACGGCCACTTTGGGTCGTGAGGGCTCGAGCGGCTCGATCGCAGGGCTCAGCAAACGCGTGTTGGCCTGATTGTTCTGACTCTCGAGCGTGAACTGGCTGACTTTCGAACTGATCGCCTCGTAGGCACGCTGGGCGGTATCGACGTCGCGCTTGTAGACATCCACCTGGTCGCGATCTGCGCGCAGCGTCAACAGACGCCTCTTCTGCTCGTCGACAAGGGCCTGCAGCGCCGCGACTTTCTGCCCGCTGCCGCGGCTAAGCGTCGAGGTACCACCAGAAACGCGCCGCGACTCGGCCCTGATCTGCTGCTTGAGCTCGCCGATCTGGGCCTCGAGCTGAATCCGCGAGGGGTGATTCTTGCCCACCACTGCGCTGAGCTCGATGAGCTTGGTTTCTGCCGTGGCGAGTTGTGACTTCAGGTTCTGTACCGCCGGATTTAACAAGACGTCGGGCGACGATTCGCCGCCGGAGTTGCTCATGCGGGTCGCCGCATCGACACGCTCGGCCTGCGCCGTGCTCAACTGCGCCACCAGCGCCTGGTAGCGCGCGTTTTCATCGTTGAAGCGTTCGTCCGAGACGACGATGCCCTTGTCCTGCTGGAACTTCGACAACTTGGCCTGGGCTGCCTCGAGGTTGCCTCGCAGCACCTTCGTTTGATCGTCGAGGAAGGAAACTGACTGGCGGGCCGGCGCGACCCGCAACTCGACCGAAATGTCCATGTAGGACTGGACGAACGCATTCGCCGCGGCCTGTGCGAAGAGTGGATCCTGTGCCGAGAACGATACGGTGATGATGTTGCCGCCGCGCGAAGGCTCGACCGTGAGTCCGCGTTGCAGCAGGCTTGCGAAGTAGCGCTCGATAGGGACTTTGCCGTTGGTCTGTTCGCGCCACTGCGCAACCGCCACCGATGAACGCTCCATGCCAAGCATCTTCACGGCGCGGGCCGCGACGGGCTCGCTCTTCACGATGTCGATTTGCGTCGCGATGTAGCCCGGCGCCGCCAAGGCTGGTGCCAGCATGCCGAGCACCGGGTCGATGCGCATCTCGACAATCATGGCCGCCTCGGCGGTGTAGCGTTTGGGCATAAGCAAGGTCACCATCGTGCCACCGACCGACACGACTACCAGCAATGCCAGGACCAGCCACTTGCGCGCCCAGACGACGCGCAGAATTTGTTTGAGCGACATGATCCCGAACCCGTCTCAGAAAAGCGACTCTTTGACGTAGATCACGTCGTCGCGCAAAACCGGGGCGTTCAGATCCAGGTCGATGATGGCCACGGCACCGTTCGCGCCGCGTCGATGGACCTTGATGCCACGCTGGGTGCCGCGTGGGGTCAGGCCGCCGCCCTGTGCCAGGGCTTGCATGAGCGTCATGCCGCGCTCGAGGCGAAACATGCCCGGCTTTTGTACTTCACCGTAGATGTAGGCGCTGGGCGCCCGGTCGACGTAGATGATGTCACCGTTGTCGACGGTCATGTCGAGTTCGGCCTTGCCGGCCTGAAGAATCGCCGGCAGGTCGATGTCGAGCTTGATCGGACGGCCGTTGCGCGTGCCCACGAGCGTCACGACGTCGGCACCGGCCGGTAGCACGCCGCCGGCCACGGCGATCATCTCGGACGCCTTGGCTCCCACCGATTCGATCGGGTAGCGCCCCGGCTTGGCCACCTGGCCAAGAACCGAGATCACGCTGCTGCGGATCGTCCCGACCTGGATCGTGACCTGCGGGCGCAACACGAAGCCCCCGTCGCGCAACATCTTCGCGATCTTGGCCTCAGCCGCGGCCACCGTAAGACCGCCAATTCCGACGCCGCCGATCAACGGGAAGTTGATCTGCCCTGCTTCCGAAATACGCGCCGATTCGACGGTCAGATCGGGATTCTGGTAGACCGTGATCTTCAGTGCGTCGCCCACGCCGAGCAAGGCCTCGCGCTTGGGCGCGGAGGCGCCCGACGCCGGAGCCGTCGGGGCCGACTGCGCGAACGCACCGGACCCGATCGCCAATGCGAGAAGGAGCATGTATCGAATGAAATAGCGCATGGTCAGTCTCGTGCTTAAGTAGGGGTCGCCGGGCGGTGGTGGGTCACTTGAATCCTTTGAGGCCTTTTTCGAGCGTGCCCGAAGCCGGTGCCGAAGCGGGCGACGCGTTGAGGGGTTCGATCTCGACTTGTGGTGCCGCACTCGGGATCGGAGTGGAGGGCAACACGACCGGACCGATCGAAGGCGGTGTCACCGGCTCTAAAGCAGCTGGAGCCGTCACGTCCTTCGTCCCACCCTTTGCGTAGTCGCCCAGGTATTCGATCTTGGCCGCGCCACGAAGTGCCTTCATGTCATCGTCGATCATCTTGCGCTTACGCTCGTTAAGCAAGAACTGCTCGATCGCCGGAGTTGCCCGTGTCTCGTCGACCGGCTGGCTGCGTGCGGCCACGACGACCACAACCTGTGCACCCGTGGGCGTGACGGTGAACATCGACTGACCGTCTTTCATCTGGGCCAGCTTGTCCAGGCTCGCCAGCGGCAATTGCTCCGCCGGCCGCACCGCTTGATTCGCACCATACTTGATGTCGTTGGCCTTCATGAAATTCGTGAACTCGGTCATGTCCTTGCCCGACGCGAGTTTGCTCCGCAAAGCCTCGACCTGCTCCGGCTTGGCCTGGATGACGATCTCCTGAAGGTTGTAGACACGTCGTTCCTTGAAGAGTGCCGGATGCGCGTCGTAGTAGGTCTTCACCTCCTCGGGACTGGGCTTGGTCGCGCCCGAAGCGATCTTCTCGACGTATGCGCGCGCGACGATCTCGCGCCGCGAAGCCTCGAGTTGCTGCACGACACGCGGGTCACGGTCGAGCTTTTGTTCCTGGGCCATCTGCAAGGCCAGTTCCTGTTCGACCAGGCGCTCGAGCACGGCCTTGCCTGCCGACGCCGCCTGTTCGGGCGCCAGCCCGCGCTGCTGCTGCAGCACAAAATTGATCTGGTGAACGGTGATTTCTTCTTTGTTGACCTTGGCGGCCGTCTGCGAGGCCGGCTTGTCCTTCTTCCTGTCGCCGCAACCGGCCAGTGCCAGCACCAAGGCCGCGATGGTCACGACGGCCACGCGGCTCGGGCTGCCCACACCGACCCGGCCGGCAGCCGCATGAAGTCTTGAACTCATTCGAAAATCACTCCCAACGGGTCAAACATGGATGCTTGCCAGGAGGATCGAGCGCCCGCGATACGGGCCCGAATCCCGGGTTTTTTTGATGCGCGCCACAGGGCTGAAACGGCCGCATGTCAAGCTTTCAGAGTGTACTTGCGAAGCGCGACGCGCGAGCAACCCCTAACTGCGGGGCAGCTGCCTACAAACAGGCAACAAAGCGTGAACTAGTCGCCAGCATGGGCCGAGACCGACGTCGCGTCGAAGCGCCGCTCACCGCGCTTTGACCGCAACTCCACCGACAGTTCCCTCACGGCAGCTCAGAGGTCGCGCGTGTTCAGCACTTGATGCCCACATGGAGCGCGACTACACCCGCGCTGAGGTTGTGAACGTCCACGTGGCCGAAGCCGGCCGTCTTCATCATCGTCTTGAGCTCTGCCTGGCCTGGGTGCATGCGGATCGACTCGGCAAGGTAACGATAGCTGTCGGCATCGCCAGCGACCCATTGACCGATGCGCGGCAACACCCTGAACGAATACCAGTCATAGGCCTTGCTCAGCGGTTGCGCAACCTTGGAGAACTCGAGCACCAGCAACCGGCCACCGGGTCGGAGAACCCGGTTCATCTCGGCCAGCGCCTTGTCCTTGTGCGTCATGTTGCGCAGGCCGAAGGCCACGCTCACCAAATCGAAGCTGCCTGCCGCGAACGGCAGCCGTTCGCCGTCGCAGATCAAGGTCGGCAGTACCAGTCCTTCATCGATCAGCCGGTCTCGTCCTTGCCGCAGCATCGCCTCGTTGATGTCGGTGTGCACGACCGTTCCAAGAGGCCCGACCTTCTTCGCGAACGCGCGCGCCAGGTCACCGGTTCCGCCCGCGATGTCGAGGACGCTTTGCCCTTCGCGCAGATTCGCCACCGCAACCGTGTAGGCCTTCCATGCGCGGTGCAGGCCCATCGACATCAGATCGTTCATCACGTCGTACTTGGACGCGACCGAGTCGAACACGCCGCGTACGCGGAGCGCTTTCTGCGATTCGTCGACCGTCTGGAAACCGAAATGGGTGTCGCTCATCGCATACGCCTCAGCAGATCAATGCCCGTGGCCGCAAGCGGATCCACCGGCCACCACGATCGGTTCGTCACGGCTCATACCGGCCTGTTGAAGCCGCGCCTCATACTTTCGCCACAATTCGGCCTGCTGCGAACCAAGAAAGTACAGGTAGTCCCAGGAGAAGATGCCGGTGTTGTGGCCATCCGAGAATTGCGGCTGTACGGCATAGTTGCCGACTGGCTCCAGCGCCGTGAGTTCGATATCGCGCTTGCCAGTTTGCAATACCTCCTGGCCCGGGCCGTGGCCCTGTACATCGGCCGACGGTGAATACACCCGCATCAACTCAAAAGGTATGCGGAACTGCTGCCCGTCGGCAAAGCCCACCTCGAGCACGCGCGACCGCTGGTGAGCCATGATCGAAGTCGGTTGCGGGGTTTGCGCGGTCAGTCCAGCCATGGAGCCAATTCCGGGAACTCGGGTCGCCTAAGTGTAGCGAAGCTCACCGTGAATTCACTCCCTGGTCAGTCGCGCCGGCGCCGTGTCTGCGCCGTACCCGCTGAGGCACGGACGGGCAACCCCCACTACCGCCACCGGATGCAAGGCACTCCTGTGCCCACGGCGCAGACCAGTGCTTCCAAGGCGCAAGCCGACCCGAAAGTATGGGCGTGGGTCGACGGTTGACTACATCGTCTTGCTCACTTCGTAGCCAAGGCTGCTT
>JANYBE010000143.1 GCA_025360945.1 Rhizobacter sp.
CGGCGATCTGATTCGCGTCCTTCGCGCGCGCCACGCCGTGCGCACGCGCCTGCGCCGTCATCAGCAGGTAGGTCAACAGCGTCAGCAGCAGGCTCAGGCTGATACCGGCGATCAGGATCACGCGCGCAGAGTCGTGGCTGAAACGCTCCTCAAATCCCGGCAGGCTGCGCACCGCGAGCGTCCACGTGTGGCCGGCCAAGCCGATGTACTCCTGGGCCTCGAAGCGCGCCGGCTGCGCCGTCGCGGTGTCGGGCCTGCTGCGAAATATCAGCGTGTCGTCGCTCAGTGTCACGCCGTCGTGCACACGCAGCTCCAGGCCGGGCGTGCCTTCGCCGTACAGACTGGACATCAGATCGCCGACACGAAACGCCGCCCATACCCAACCGACCAGATGCGCGCGCCGTGCGGCCACAGTGTCGGCCTCCCTGCCCTGGGCATAGAGCGGCAGCATCATCAGGAATGCTGTCTGCGGGCCGGCGCCCGCCTCGGTAACGAGCCGGATGCGCCCGGTGATCGCCGTTCCGCCCGAGTCGCGCGCCTGCTCCATTGCGATGCGACGGCTCGGATCGCTGAGGAGGTCATAGCCCAGCGCGCGCACGTTGACCGCGCCGGATGGCGCGATATAGGTGACCGGTGCGTAGAACGGCCGCTCCCCTAGCGGCGTAACCGTGTATCCGACGGCGCCGTGCGCGCGTTGCGTCGCGACGTAGTCGGCGATGCGCTGCGCCGGCACCAGCGGCCCGTAGGTGATGGATTGCAGGCCCGCGAAATCGGCACCGGCGAGCAGCGCATCGACATACGAATCGAAGCTCGCCCGATCGACCTGGCCCGAGGCCACGAACAGGCCCTGCACGCCACGCAGCATCTGCTCGTAGCTGGCCATGCGCTGCTCGATTCGGCTCGCCGTCTGGCGCAGCCCGAAGTCGAAGCTGGCGCGCAGGTTGGCCTGCTCGGACTGGCGTTCGTGCTGCCACAACCCCGCGGTGATGCTCAGCGACATGGCCCCGATCAGCAGGGCCAGCAAGGCAGGAAAAGCGCGCTTCAACGAAAGGACCACTCAATACCGCGTCAGCGTGCGGGCGAGCTCGGGCGAAAAATACTTCTCGAAGATCCGCTGCACCGTGCCGTCGGCGTGCATCTCGTCGACCAGTGCGCGCCAGGCCTGCTGCTGCACCGGCGACAGCGACTTCTTTGACATGATCAGGCCGTGCGGCACTGCTGGGTCGTCGAACTCGACGATCATGGTCTGCGCCCGGATCGCACCGCGCACCACGGTTGGGTAGTCGAACGGCTCGATGATCATGGCCTGCACCCGGTTGTCGAGCAGCACCTGGTAAAGCGGTTCGAGATTGGTCGCGAAGCTGACGCGGCGTGCATCGTCCAGCACATCAACTAGGCGGTTCGCAATCTGGTTGTAGCGAAACCCGCGGATCACGCCCAGCGTAAGCGCCGGATTGCGCTCGAACTCGTCCAGTGTCTTCACGCCCGCGTCCTTGCGCAGCAGCAGGTAGTACTTGTTTGACTCGTACCAGGCGAACGCCGCGAACCGGTCGCGCGCCTCATTCGTGATGCCCGACAGGCTGAAGTCCAGGGCGCCGGCCTCGATCAGCTGCCAGATGCGTGCGCGCGGCATCACGCTGACGCTGAGCTTGCAGCCGCTGCGGCGCGCCAGTTCGTCGGCGAGATCCTTGTCGATGCCTTCGCCGGTCTGTGACGAATACAGCAGTCCGTGTTCGTGCAGGGCCAGGCTCAGCGGGCGGGCGCAGTCGGG
This sequence comes from Rhizobacter sp., assembly GCA_025360945.1. Taxonomy (GTDB): domain Bacteria; phylum Pseudomonadota; class Gammaproteobacteria; order Burkholderiales; family Burkholderiaceae_C; genus LMDS01. The sequence continues at coordinate 1,772 of JANYBE010000143.1, forward strand.
CCGCTCGGCCGCGTCGGCTCCCGGCCCGGCCAGGATCAGCAGCGACAGCAACGCGAATCGGAACGCAGACAGCATGGGGAAAAAGTGTCGAATTTCGGCAGACCAGGATAACCGCGGCCACGCCGACCGCCACCGTTGCGGCAATTTGGCACGGCGTAGGAAGCAACCCACAGCACGTCGGGACACCGTCCGGTGGTCGCGAAGACGAGCCGACCGTAATGTGCCTGCCATCACGTCACCCAGGAGTTTCCATGAAAGCATTCAATCTCGTTATGGCCACCGTGCTCATCGCGGCATCGAGCCTTGTCGCCGCCGCAGAGATAGCCCCTGGCGTGGCCCGCGAGCAGCGCATGAACGACGCGCTGGATCAATACCACGATGGCCGGAACGCGCAGCCAGGCCCAGGCGCTCGCACCGAGGAATCCCTAAAACGCGGTGCCGCCAGGACCGGCGAAGCGATCAAACACGGCGCGAAGAAGGTGGGTCATGCGATGGGCACGGGCGTGCACAAGACCGGCGAGGCGATTCACCGCGCCGGCGAGAAGCTCGAAGACAAGACCTCTGCCAAGTAGGGCCCGCAAGCTGCGTGCGTTTCCCATGACGAAAGGCTCGGTAGGCAAGTCGTTGGCCTGTGTGGCCGTTCGCGCGCTGACGGGCTTAGTCTTCGCATCGGGCGCGGCGCTGCTCGGTGCGTGCAGTGCACATCAGCGCGACCACCGCAAGTAGCTGATCGTCGTCGGCAGGACCGCCTTCCTCGGCTGGCTCTGACCTGTCAACGAAACACGACCCATGAAGACTCCGTGGACAAGAACTGTCGCGCTCGTGCTGGCATTGGGGATCGCCACTGTGGCGCCGGCGCAGGTACAGGACGCCATCGGCCTGCGCGCCCGGCACGACAGCCTGCGCGAGATGCTCGCGAACAGCCCGTTCGGGCGACCGCTGGTGCTGGAGTCGACGCAGTCTTCGGACGACCTCAGGGGGGATGTCTACGCCATCGTCGACCAGCCCTTCAGCGCTGTCGGTCCGGCCTTGCAGGGCACGAACCATTGGTGCGACCTGCTGATGCTGCACCTGAACGTGAAGAACTGCAGTTCGACAGGCAAGGCGCCGAACGAATGGCTGAGTCTGGTCGTCGGCCGCAAGTTCGATCAACCGCTGGAAGACGGTTACAAGGTCGACTTTGCTTACGCCATGCCCAGCGCCAGTACCGACTTCGTGCGGGTACAGATGGTCGCTGAAACAGGCCCGCTGAGCACACGCAACTACCGGCTCGCACTTGAAGCGATGCCGCTCGACGCGAAACGCAGCTTCATCCACATGTCTTACGCCTACGCCTACGGCACGGCTGCACGTTTGGCCATGCAGGCCTACCTGGCTACCGCGGGCCGCGACAAGGTCGGCTTCAGCTACACCGGCAAGACCGAGGACGGCAAGCCGATCTTCGTCGACGGCGTGCGTGGCGTGGTGGAGCGCAACACGATGCGCTACTACCTCGCGATCGAGAGCTATCTGGGCGCGATGTCTGCACCGTCCGGTGAGCGAGAAGAGAAGCGATTGCGCGATTGGTTCACCGCCACCGAGCGCTACCCGACCCAGTTGCACGAGATGGGACGCGACGAGTATCTGGAGATGAAGCGGCACGAGTTGCAACGTCAGCGCGCAGACGCATTGCACTGAATCGGCGCGGATCAATTGCGGCGCGATCGCCGGCGCGCAAGGTACACCATGATCGCCAGTGCCACGACCCCCGCCAATGCAATGACTTCATAGCGCCCGAGGTCGTCAATCAACCAGCTCAGCGCGCGGCCGAACAGATAGCCGACGCCGACCACCAGAGGTGCCCACAGCGCCGCGCCCAGCATGTTCAGCAACGCGAAACGCGCGGTCGATACGTCGCTCATGCCGATGGCGAAGGGGCCGACAAGCCGCAGCCCGTACATGAATCTCACGCCGATGATCAAGCCCATCTGATGACGCTGGATGAGCCTGTCGACCGGCGCCGCGCGCAACGCCAGTCCGGGCGAACGAATCAGCAGCGCTCTGCCGTAGCGCCGACCCAGCTGGAACAGCACCTGGTCGCCGATCGTGCCGCCACAGAAGGACAGTGCGATCACGCCGCCGAGGGACAGGTAACCGCTGTGGGCCGCAATGCCCGCCAACAGCAGAATCGTCTCGCCTTCGAGCAGGCTGCCGATGAAGACTGCGAAATACCCGTAATGATCGACAAGCGCGACAAGGTCCATAGCGGGTGAAGGCGAAGCCTCTTGGAGTATGTCGATGCTGAGGCACTACCCGTGCGACTGCCATCGGACCGATGTGACTTCTGGCGTAGGCCGGCACGCCGAAGGCTGCGCCGGGCCGGGCTCGCTTGACAGCAACATGCGCACAAACAAAAGCCCCAAGTCGTCGATTGACTTAGGGCCTTTGCCTGTGCAGTTTCCTGGTTTCCTGTGCTGGTGTGCTGGTGTGCTGGGGTCAATCCAACTCTCGGCTCAATCCCTCACGCAACTTGCTCTAGTTGATTGTTGCCAATAATCTTACCCCGCAACAGCTACCCCGACAGTTACCCCCACAGGCTTCGAGGTTCATGCCTCAAGGCCTGCAGGCGCGTTGGGTAGAGACATTGGGTCTAATCAATCATCAGACCAAGTTGTCTTTGCCGGCAATTTTCGGCACGCTCTTTTTTCTCGTTTCGGGTCGGGGCTTCTCAATCGACGAACTAGATGCCCTGGCGATTCTCACTCTCAAGCTGCGACTAGGATCCGCCCTGCTTGCAGCCGTCAATCGCGATGGTTCGCTCTAGCCGACGATCGCGAAACCGCCCGCCAAATTTCCGGTGAACGGCAGCGCTACATCCAACGAGGAGCTGAGAATGGGAATCCAGATCTTGGCTGTGACCTGCTCGGCGCCATTGCAAAGGGCGGCGGCTGCGCTGTCCCAGAAGGCCAACGCTAAGAGCGCCCCTACCGACGCGCGGGCAACTTCATCCTTGACCACCCGGTCATAGCTGACATACGCGATCGCACCCTCTGCGGCCTTTAGAGCCTTGACCATTCCGTCGTTCCCTTCGGCCCGGGTTACCAGCCTGGCCAGTTCGGCAGCTGTCCGATGCCTACGTCATTCTTGAATTCGGGCGAGACCTCGGAAAGGTAGCGCGTGCAGCCTTCAGTCGTTCCCGACTTGTCCGATCTCACGATGCGCACAATCGCGCGAGCTGGCAACGACAGACTCGGATTGAGGCCGGTGATCCGTGCGTCGTTCCACTTCGCGATGCGCCCTGCCATGAAGTCGGCCAGCACTCTGCGAACAGCAGCATCTTTTTGGAGCCGATGCCGGGCACGTTGAGCACCGGCGGCACGATTCCGCCGATCATCATCGGCATTTGAACCAGCCTGCGCTTGGCAAGCTCTTCGCTCGGCAAGGGCGAATCCGTGCCGCCGAAGTCGACGGCCCGTTCCGTGATTTGCTTAATGCCGTCGCCCGATCCGGTGCCCTTGTAGATGACCTGCTGTCCGGCCTCCTTGGCGAAGGATTGCGCCCATCGGTCATAGATCTTGGAGGGGAACGTTGCGCCAGCACCATTGATCTGCGCGTTCACAAGCGACGAGAGGACGGAGAACGCCGGTGCGGCGCCAAGAGACAGGCGAAGGAGACCGGATCGAGTGCAGCCTCGACCTGACCAGCGGTGGCCTCAGCCGTTGCCGCGACAGATGACCGCTGAGCCGATCGCGTCAGCGGCAAGCTAATGCGAAGACGCGCCAAATGAACTTCACCCTCATCCTCGCTGCTTGCTCATTGCGGGGGCGCTTCTGCAACTCCTGCGGTCGAAGTGTGCTGAAGGGGGCCCTTCCGTGCGGGCTCCCTGGTCGAGCGGTTCACGGCATACTCGTACCGCTCACAGGAAGGATCAGGTCATGTCCGCAAATGAACACCATCACCTCA
>JANYBE010000152.1 GCA_025360945.1 Rhizobacter sp.
CCGATCTCGATCGCGCTCGGCCTCACGGTGCTCACCTTCCTCTTCACCATGACCAAGGTGCCGATCGAGGCGGTGGGGTTGAAGCTCTTCACCGGCATCGAGAAGTTCGAGATCATGGCGGTGCCGTTCTTCATCCTCGCCGGCAACTTCCTGACGCACGGAGGGGTCGCCAAACGGATGATCAACTTCTGCACCTCGATGATTGGCCACTGGTACGGCGGCATGGGCCTCGCGGGCGTGATGGCCTGTGCCCTGTTCGCGGCGATCTCGGGCTCGTCGGTCGCCACCGTCGTCGCCGTCGGTTCGATCATGCTTCCGGCGATGGTCAAGGCCGGTTATCCGAAGCGCTTCGGCGCCGGCGTGATCACGACCTCGGGCGCGCTGGGCATCCTGTTCCCGCCGTCGATCAACCTGGTGATCTATTCGATCGCGACCGCCGGCATGAACGTCACCGGCCCGCATGGCGAGCCGGTCGGTTCGGCCTCGGTCGGCGCACTGTTTCTCGCCGGCATCGTGCCGGGTCTGTGCCTGTCGTTTCTGCTCGGCCTGACGACCTGGTGGCGCGCCAAAAAGTTCGACTACCCGCGCATGCCCAGGGCGAGCTGGCTGGAGCGCTGGCGCGCATTTCGCGAGAGCGTGTGGGGGTTGCTGCTGATCGTAGTCGTGATCGGCGGCATCTACAGCGGCGTGTTCACGCCCACGGAGGCCGCCGCCGTCGCCGCCGTGTACGCGTTCTTCATCTCGGTGTTCGTCTACAAGGATCTGAAGCTCAGCGACGTGCCGAGGTCGCTGCGCAGCGCCGCGGCGATGAGCTCGATGCTGCTGTACATCATCACCAACGCGGTGTTGTTCAGCTTCCTGATGACCTCGGAGCAGATCCCGCAGGCGATGGCCGCGTGGATGACGAGCCAGGGCTTCGGTCTGGTCGTGTTCCTGCTGCTGGTCAACATCATCCTGCTCGCCGCTGGCAACTTCATGGACCCGGCCGCGATCGTGCTGATCATGGCGCCCATCCTGTTCCCGGTCGCAGTCAAGCTCGGTGTCGACCCGATCCACTTCGGCATCCTGATGGCCGTCAACATGGAGGTCGGCCTGTGCCATCCGCCGGTGGGGCTTAACCTATACGTCGCGTCGGGCATCACGAAGATGGGCATCACCGAGCTGACGGTGGCGGTCGGGCCGTGGCTGCTGACGATGATCGGATTCCTCGTCGTGATCACGTTCTGGCCGCCGCTGTCGCTGTGGCTGCCGCACCTGCTGTTCAAGTAGAAGGAAGGCGCGCGAGGCAGGCCGAGCCATGTGCCGGCCCGCTCCAGACCTCCGCCAGCGTATCGCTGCCTTCGGCCGAGGCGACCCGACTTCGGCTGGAGGACGAGGTCCGCGAACTGGCGTCCGCCGAGCGGCTGGCGCGCTACAGGTGCACGCGATCTGCTTCGCCTGTCAGCGCTTCGTGTCGCAGCTCAACTCCATGCGCCGCGCGCGTGGCACAAGCACAGCGAATCGGAAGTCGACGACACGCCGCCGCAGTGAGCGGCCCGATCAGGGCTGGGCCTCCAGCGTGGCGTTGACGCCGCGCTGACGCAATGCGACCAGGTGGCGCGCCACCGCGCTGACGAAGCGCGGGTCGCGTCCTAGGTCGCCGAAGACCGGCGCGAATGCGCTGAAGTGCGCGACGCCGTCGTGCACCGACTGTGCGAGCGGCGCGAGCCGTTCGGCCAGTGCCGCGGCGAGCGGGTCGGCGATCGCGTACGGCGCACCCGCCTCGTCGTGGCCGCGCAGGTAGTGGACCCACGCGGCGATGGCGAGCGCGAGCCGATCGTAGGGGCGACCCGCCGCGATCCGGTCGCGCACCGTGCCGAGCAGGCGCTGCGGCAGCTTGTGCGAGCCGTCCATCGCGATCTGGTGCGTCTGGTGCTGCAGCGCGGGGTTCGCGAAGCGTTGCAGCAGGCGCGTGCGGTAGTCGTTCAGGTCGAGGCCGGGCAGGGCTAGCAAGGTCGGTGCGATCTCGTCGCGCAGCATCGTCTCGAGATAGCGGTGCAGCGCCGGCATCGCGACGGCGCGATCAACGGTGCGCCAGCCGGCCACCGCACCGAGGTAGGCCAGGGCCGAGTGGCCGCCGTTGACCATGCGCAGCTTGAGCTTCTCGAACGGTTCGGCGTGCTGAACGAAGCGCGCGCCGCCTTTGTCCCACGCCGGGCGGCCATTGGCGAAACGGTCTTCGACCGCCCAGGCTAGGAAGGGCTCACCAATCACCGGCCACGCGTCGGTCAGGCCCAGGCGTGCCGACACCGCGGCCCGGTCGGCGTCGGTGGTGCGCGGCACGATGCGGTCGAGCATCGAGTTCGGAAAAGTGCAATGCGTCGCGATCCAGTCGGCGAGTGCGGGATCGACGTGCATCGCGAACGCGCGCACGAGGCTGCGCAGCGTGTCGCCGTTGGCAGGCAGGTTGTCGCAGGACAGCAGCGTGACCGGGGTCGTGTGGCGCACGCGGCGCAGCTGCATCGCGTGGACGATGAAGCCGAGCGCAGTGCGCGGGGCGGTCGGGTTCGCGAGATCGTGCGCGATGTCTGCGTCGAGCACGTTCAACGCGCCGGAGGCCGGGTCAAGGTGATAGCCCTTCTCGGTGATCGTCAGGCTGACGATGCGGGTGTCGTCATCGGCAAGGCGTGCCAGCACCGCGGCCGGGTCGTCGGGTGCGACCAGCACGTCGAGGAGATTGCCGATGACCTGCAGCGTCTCGCGCGGCGTGCCGTCAGCGGCCGCGTCGCGAATCGCGACGGTGTACAGCCCTGACTGCGGCACGAGCGCATTCCACGTGTCGGCCTGACGCAGCGAGACGCCGATCGTGCCCCAGCGCAGATCGCCGCTCGCGTGCAGCGCCGCTTCGTTGACGACCGCGACGTGCGCCCGCTGGAACGCACCGACGCCCAGGTGCACGATACCGGCGCGCAGCGCGCCGCGGTCATAGCGCGGGCGCTCGACGTGATCGGGCAAGGCAGCAAGACGACTCGGGTGCAAGCGCTCCATCGGTGTCACCAGTTCCAGAGCGTCCCATCATGCCGCAAACGGTTCACCGACAGATGGGCGCGCTGGCAAGGGTACTTCGCCGCGAGCGCCTCGTCGATCTCGACGCCGAGGCCTGCCCATCGCCGGGGTAGAGCATGCCGTCGGCAAAGGTGTAGGCGTGCGGGAACACGGCGTCGCAGGGTCGAAGTGCAGCGCGCGCCCATGCCGCCGGCGACAGATCGGTCGCGCCGTGGCAGCCCCCGCGCGCCTGGTACAGCGATGCAAGATCGGCAACGCGCTGCAGCTGGGTGATGCCGCCGGCGTGCTCGACGGTCGCGCGGACGTAGTCGATCAGCTGGTGTTCGATCAGATCCTTGAAGTCCCAGATCGTGTTGAAGATTTCGCCGAGGCAAGCGGTGTCGTCGTGTGCTGGCGGATCAGCCGGAACGACTCCTGGTTCTCGGCCGGCGTGGCGTCTTCCATCCAGAACAGGTTAAAGGGCGACCGAGGCGATCTCGGGTTCGATCAGGCAGCGGGCCGGCAGCAGCTCGAACGGTCCCGGGCCGGTCGGTGGCATAAATAAATGTGGTGGACCGGGCTTGAGCGGCGGGCGGAGCGGGACACGCAGATGCTTGAACCGCCACGCACTTCAACCGATCCCGGAATCTCGAGGACGATGATCGTTTCGCGCACAAGGGTTCGGCTCACGTAGAAAAGTTCGACCAGTGAAAGCTAAGAAGGTAGGCGTGCGCCAACTTCAAATTCGCCGCCGGGTGATCAAAGCAGCAATCCTCGACGCCAGCTTCTGGTAGACCGATCACCGAAGGGTTCCGGCGATTTGGTCACTGGAATGGCGTAAGGGGCGGTGGTGGGCGTCATGCTGGGCCAGATTGGTAAATCAGTTTGGGTCTGGTTTGCCGATTCGTGATTGTGGTTTTCGACTATGCCGAGCATGGTTCCGCTACAAAGGCGCCTCATCAACCGACAGGGTAGACTGATGGCCAATGACAAGCCCCGCCTGAACGCCAGCGACTTCGCGCCCGAGGTGCTGAGCCTGTTCGACAAGTACGTGCATGGCGGCATCGACCGCCGCTGCTTTCTCGATGGTGCGGCGAAGTTCGCCGTCGGCGGGGTGACCGCGGCAGGGCTGCTCGAGGCGTTGAGCCCGAAGTTCGCGCAGGCCCAGCAGGTGCCTCCCAGCGATGCGCGCATCCGCACCGAACCGGTCGAGTTCGCCTCGCCCAAAGGCTATGGCAAGGTCCGCGCGCTGGTGGCGCGACCGGCCCGGGTGAGCGGGACGTTGCCGGTGGTGCTGGTCGTGCACGAAAACCGCGGACTGAATCCGCACATCGAGGACATCGCGCGGCGCCTCGCACTCGATGACTTCATCGCCGTCGCGCCCGATGCGCTGTTTCCGCTCGGTGGCTACCCGGGCGACGAAGACAAGGCGCGCGAGCTGTTTGGCAAGCTCGACCAAGCCAGGACACAGGAGGACTTTGTCAGCGCCGCGGCGTTCGCGAAGGGCATCGCGGGCGGCAACGGCAAGCTCGGCGCGGTCGGCTTCTGCTATGGCGGCGGGGTCGTGAACATGCTCGCCACGCGCGTGCCCGATCTCGGCGTCGGCGTGCCGTTTTACGGCGTCGCGCCGCCGGCCGATAAGGTCGCGGGCATTAAGGCGGTCATGCTGCTCGTCTATGCCGACAACGACGAACGCGTCAACGCGACCTGGCCTGGCTATGAGGCGGCGCTGAAAGCGGGCAACGTGAGGTTCGAGGCGGTCAAGTACCCCGGCACGCAGCACGGCTTTAACAACGACACCACGCCGCGTTACGACGAGGTCGCCGCGAAGCAGGCCTGGGGGCGCGCGCTGGCGCTGTTCAACCGCACGTTGCGATCGTGATCGGTCTTCGTCCGCACTGTCAGTGCATCTTGTCCCGCGGCGGCTTGCGGAAGGATTTCGGCTTGTAGACGTTGCCGTCCCATTCGCCGCGCTCGCGTGCGCGCTTAATCGCAGCATCGGCCGCCCGCGCCGCTTCGCGCCGGTGGCGGATGGACATCGCCATGCCGCGGGCGGCGCGCAGCGCACGTCGCAGCTCCGCGTCGCCCCGCGCGCGCAGCCGTGCGCCGACGGCGAGGCGCACGAGCAACGCGATGCAGGCGGCAAAGACGAGGGCGGCGAGCACGCGTTCGAAGGTCATGCCGAGGATTATCGAGCTTTGCGGTCAAGGGATGCGCCGCACCGCCGCATCAACAGCACACCTGTCGCGAACCTTGCCCGCAAACGCCGAGCGAGGAACTTCCGAATGAGCGGGGCGACGATGCAGCACGACAATCCCGCGCAGGAGATCGCCG
>JANYBE010000201.1 GCA_025360945.1 Rhizobacter sp.
TCGGACTGGCGGTGCCGCTCACGTGTTCACTGCTCCCACGGCCAGACCTTGAAAGTTCGGCGTCGGGATGTCTAAACCGCGTGATCTTGCCGGTCACGGTGATCTTGAGCATCGGGTCCCAGTTCGGATCGAAAAACCCGATCACCTGAATCATCGCGACTTGGAACATTCCTGCGGTACTCAGCACCCATTCTGGCACCCAGTTGCGCGCGCTGAGCGTCGGCTCATCTGCATCGGGCTCGGAGATATACACCGGGCAAAACGCGAGCCAACCGATGTGGGTGTAGAAGGTGCCCATCTCTCGCCGCGGGACTTGATAGAAGATTGCCATGGTTTCAGCGGGGGGTTGCAGAGCACATCATTCGTGCTCTCGAGTTCAGGGACACCAAATGCCGCAGCGGCACGCGTATCAAGCGCCTCACAGATCGTTGGCAGAACCTCGGAACATTGCCTGATATCTCGTCGATTGCGATTGCTTCGTTAGCGCGGCCTGCCTTGTCGTCGCGTGATCGTGCGCTTCCGCGTAGCAGTCTGCCGCCACGAGCGGGTCGAGGTCTGCCGCATCGTGAATGTTCGCGACAGCGCATCGCACCGCCGAGGCGATGCCCGCGGTCGGCCGAAGCTCCATCAGCCGGCCCGCGAACATAGCCAGCCAAAAGTGAGAAGACTCCCCACTGGTCAGCGAATCCATTGCATGAGCCTCAGAGTTTTGACAGCAGCATGGATGGTGGAATTTATATCGTAGCCCTCGGAAATCGCACCCGGCGTGATTGCACCAAGCGACGTGCTCCATGGGTTCGATTGCGAAATCTTCGGCCTCATGAATGGATTGAATTCCTGAAAATGTTCCCGGTCGGTGCGCTACCGCACGGAGACGCTCCAGAAGCGCAGTCACATGTGCCTCCGGCTAGCGAAAGTTGAGTCTCGGCTGTAGCGGCGGTCGGCGTTGATGCTCGGCGGTAAGCGACTTCATCGCCTGCGCAGGTGAATCGGCGGATCGGCAGCGATCAACCCTGCCGATGGCGACCTCGATGTTGGTGCCCCCTTGCCGTGCTGCAACTATTGCTGACGTCGATGACGCGCTGTCCAACTGTTGGATCGCCGAGCGTTCAGTCGGGCGCGAGCCCAGGGGCTTGGCGCGATCTCGTCGGCTCTTCGGCCAGTTGTCAACGGCCTGGACCTTGACCCTCCAAATCGGGGGTGTGCCGACTTTGAATCGTCATCCGTGCGGGAGCGCACAGTGCGGCTCGTTCGCTTCTGCCAGATTTGATGGTCCCAATCTCGGTTCTAAGGAGCCACCATGAGTCGACTCACCATTGATCGTGCGCAAGCCACGTTTGCATCCAACTCTCGTCTCGACTCGATTCGCGTCGGTTCACCACCAATGCACGCTCTTGGTGACGCGCGCTCAAAGGAGCGAAGCCGCAGTTGTCGGGGCATCGCCGCGCTGTTGATCTTGGTGGGCTCGTCCTTCCAGGCGAGTGCCACCACTTTCAGCGAGGCAGCGGCCGCGCCGGGCAGCTTTGCCGCTCCGGTCTTCACCACTTCGAACCCGCTGCTGGCGTATGTCGCGTCGGATTCGGTGGCATCGGTGCGGTTGGCTCCGATGGGCGCCACTGGCAGCTATCTGGTCCTGGAGACAGGCGGTGCGGCCACTGTCGACCTGCACGGAGCTTCCAGTTTCAGCTTCCTGTGGGGTTCGCCCGACCTCTACAACTCGTTTGTGATCGATACGTCCACGGGAAGCGAAACTTTTAGCGGCGCTGACTTGAAAATGTTCGGCATTGCAGCCAATGGCAGCAACGACAACACCCGACTTTTCAGCATGACCGCGAACGCGGACCAAGCCTTCAAGGCAATCACGTTCGAGTCGGCTGGCGTTGCGTTTGAACTTGCAGTGGTGTCTGCGGTGCCGGAGCCGAGCGTCTACGCGCTCATGCTCGCCGGTCTGGGTGCCATTGGCTTCATCGCGCGCCGTCGCAAGACCTGATCGAACACACCCAACCAAGGCGGCCGAGGTGCACGGCCCCTTGGTGCGACTCTGCTGCTCTCCGGAAGCAAGAGATTTGCATGTTCCATTCGATTCCTCTGTTCGCCAAGAGCAGAGCGGGAGCTGTGCGTGGGAGTGGAACCTACCTCCGACTTCGCAAAAAGTTCTGTACGTCGCTGGATCCACCCCTCGCACACCATGAAGGCAATCATGGTGCCAAGGGGCCGAGCGCCTCGGACGGCAGGAGGCTGAAAGACTCGGCAACCCCTGCGGCCGGAGGCCGCGAGTCCGCCCAAGCGAACGCGGAGCCTACTGTGCTCGCCGCGAGGGTCGCAGTAAATCCGGCGACGGACAAAAATTCAATCACATCCGCTGCGTCCGAAGAGGTCAGCTCAATGTCCAGCCGTTGAGTAGCCGGGTCTGTCCGTATTGTCGCGCCCAAGTCAAGGCACGAACAGCGCGTGTCACGTCGTCGGCCGCCTGGGTGTTCATCATCTCCTTGACGTGAAAGATGAGCATTGGGACGTCGTCGGAACGAAAGGCAATCATCTCGGGCTCCTGTGGCTTGAAGTTGAGGGGACCATTTCAGGAAGGGCGGGCTGCCCAAGCATGCTGACGCAGGACGCCGTTCGTCTGTGCGCTATCGCACGGAGCGGGAGCCCAGCCCGTCACTTGTGAAACGGAGCGGGAACTTCCGAAGTGAAGACGGATCACGCCGCAGTCGAACCGTCCTGGTCTAAGGCGCAGCGCCATGCCCGTGTGCGTGCAAGTTGGGCCGACCCAGGGTTGCAAGCAAGCGGCTCGAGTCTGCTGCGTCGACGATGTCCGGTGACCATGCGGCCAATGTCCGATGCCGCACAGCTTGCGGATGCCAAGCTAGCGTTTCATATTTGGTCTCACAGGCGGCGCTACAGCAATGACGAATGCGGTGCCAACGAGGCGGTGCGCGCGCCGCATCCATGAGCGGTTTACATAAGGCTCGTCCATTGGAGATTTCAATGCATACCAATGTTCA
>JANYBE010000217.1 GCA_025360945.1 Rhizobacter sp.
GTGATGGGCGACGGCCGCACGTACGACTACGTGGTTGCGCTGCGCGCGGTGCAGACCAGTGACTTTATGACGGCCGACTGGGCCGAGCTGCCATACGCGCTGCTTAAGAAGGTGTCGGGCCGCATCATCAATGAAGTCCGCGGCATCAACCGCGTGACCTACGATGTAAGCAGCAAGCCGCCGGCGACGATCGAGTGGGAGTGACTGAAAACACTATAAATATTAATAGCTTACATTGATTATTTAAAGTACTTTAGGTCAAGGAGGCTTGTCCCCTGTCTTGTATGTCCCCAAGTCCGTCATGCCGCCAGGGCCGACGGCGCAGGTCTCAATCATGCGGCGATAGCCCCAGCCCCTTGAGTTCGTCGCGGACCGGCGGCGTGAGGGTGATGCGGCGTTGATCCGCGCGCGGTGTAGCACAGGGCGCCCGACGAAGGCCGGCAGCCTTCGTCTGTTGCGGAGGACAATCTGCGCTGCCGGCCGCTCGCCTGACTGCCTGCCGGTCGGTTGGACGAAAGAGCGAGCGAACGAGCGAGCGAACGAGGACGAAGATGAACCCTAAATTGATTGGCCGGAGAGCGGCAAGCCAGTGCGCAACGGATGTGCCCGCGTGACGCAGCCGCAGACGAGGGCGCCACGCAGGGGCAAGGCGAGCGACGGTGGCAAGCTCAAGATCGGCGACGATTGGAATGCCATTCGCATCATCGCACTCTCGCAGAGCAACCCGCTCAAGGCGATTGCCGAGTTCGTCGAAAACAGCATCGACGCCCACGCCAAGACCGTCACCATCACGCGCGGCCGAGAGCACAGCGCCCACTATCTCTCAATCAAGGATGACGGCGACGGGGTGCCGCGGGACGGCGACGGCCTGCCGAACTTCAAGTACGTCGCCACCCACATCTGCGACTCGATCAAGCGGCGCCTCAAAACCGAGGGCCTTGGCAATGGTCTGCAGGGCGAGTTCGGCATCGGGCTGCTGAGCTTCTGGACCGTTGGCGACACGCTGACGATGGTGTCGGCAGGCGCGGACCATCGCGCCTACCAGATGACGATGAGCAAGGGAGATTCCCGATACGCGGTGACGCAGCGGCGCACACTCTTCGCCGAAGGCGGCACCGAACTCAAGATCAGCCCGCTGCTCGAGGGCATGCGCAGCTTGAGCGGCGAGAAGATCCAGTGGTTTCTCGCTTCCGAACTGCGCGACCGGCTGCGCACCGCACGGGTCCGGGTGACGGTCATCGACAAGCTCGCGCGCAAGCAGTACGAAGTCGAGCCGCGTGCCTACGAGGGCCGACTCTTGCACCAGTTGCCGTCGGTGCCCACACGCTTTGGCGATGCCTATGCCGAGCTGTACCTGGCACAGCCGGCCGACACCTGCCGAGTCGCGCTGACGCGCGCCGGGACCCGTGTCATCGAGGATCTCGCGACCCTGCCCGGGCTGGAGGGCGAGCCTTGGTCCTCGCGCCATCTTCAAGGGCTGGTGGACGCCCCGTTTCTGAACTTGACGCCAGGCACGCGCAGCGGCGTCATCCACGACGAACGGTACGCCGCACTTCTCGAAGCGCTGAAGCCGCTCGAAGTGACTGTCAACGGTCTGATCGAAGCTCAGCGGCGGGCCGAGGAAGAGCAGGCCAGTCAACAGTCGCTGCGTGCGATTCAGCGCGCCTTCCGCGAGGCATTGCTCGCGCTGCCGCCCGAAGAATACGACTGGTTCGATATCCAGGCCCGGGCTCACGGCGATGGGTCGGCCCGGCCGCCGGCCGACGAGGGCGCGTCGCAGAACGAACTCCGCGACCTCGGCGTTGCCGAACCTCCAGGCCGATTGGAGGACGCGCAGCGGCAGTTCTTCGACTACGCCGGTCCGCTGTTCAGCGTCGTCTTATCGCCGGCAGCGAGCACGGTCCCGGTTGGCGAGCGGCGGCGCTTCAGGGCCTTGCCGCGCGATAGATCGCGTCGGCGGGTGGTCGACGATTTGGTGTTTGCCTGGGAAATTGTCGATGGCGACGGATCGATCGACGCCGCGGCCGATCAGGAGGTCGAGTTTGCAGCAACCGCAACTCCTGGCCTGGTGCGGCTGCGAGTCACGGTGACCCAGCGTGAGATCGTCTGTAGTGCCGAGGCGCTCCTGACTGTTACCGATAGTCTCGACGCCTCGTTGAATCCGGCGGTCGTGAATGCGCGCGGCTTGCCGGGTTATACCTTCGAGCGGGCGGCAGGGGCGCTGTGGAGATCGCGGTTCGACGCTGAGCGAAATCTCATCGTTGTGAACAACGGCCATCGGGATTTCGTGTTCGCGACGAAGAATCGTGCGCTGCAATTGCGGTATCTTGTGCGTTTGTACGTCAAGGAGCTCGTGCTGAAGAATTTCAGGGGAGTTCCGGCGGATCAACTGCTCGAGCGGATGGTCGAACTTTCGCTCTATGCGGAGGAGAAGCTGAAGGCTGGCTGAATGCTCGGAAGGGTTCTTCGTCAATTTCCCTGTGATTTCCCGCGCGGCCCCGAGAATTTGACCATTCCCCATTTCCGCTTCGAAGAACATGAAAGACACCGCGTTGTATGAGCAACTCCTTGGCCTGAAGACGCCCTGGTCTGTCAAGAAGGTGGACCTTTCTCTGGCGGACCAGCGGGTGGTGGTGGAAGTCGTTTTGAAAGAAGGACAGGTCTGGGCAGACCCTACTGATGCGACCAAGAGGGCTCACATCAACGGCTGGAGCGAGCGGGAATGGCGACACCTGGATACCTGCCAGTTCGAGACGTTCATCAAAGCGCGGGTGCCGCAACTCAAATACAGCGACGGCACGGTTGAAGAGCTGACAGTGCCGTGGGCGGAGCGCTACAGCCGGGTCACCACCTTGATGGCAGGGATCGTCATCAAATTGCTTGAGGCCTGCCCGACAACCCAGGCCGTTTGCAAGCTGACCAGGCTGTCCTGGAGCACCGTCAATGCCATCATGGTCGGCGCCGTAGAGCGCGGCATGTTGCGTCGCACGGAAGAAGACATTGCCTACCTCGGCATCGACGAGAAGAGCTCCGAGCGGGGTCACACGTATGCCAGCGTTCTGACTGACATTCGCGGCTCGCGTGTGCTGGACTTGGTGCCGGAAAGAAAGCTCGAAGCTGCGACGAGCTTGCTGGAGACGCTTACGCCTAGACAGCGTGCGTCGGTCAAGGCGGTGGCCATGGATATGTGGCCGGCATACATGAGCGCTGCCCGGCAATGCATGCCACAGGCGGACATCGTGCACGACAAGTTTCACATCTCCAAATACCTCGGCGAAGCAGTTGACGCGGTCAGGAAGCAAGAGCATCGGAGGCTGTCTCAGACGGGCACATCTCCATTGGCTGGTAGCAAATGGGCCTGGCTGAAAAAGTACTCCGATGGTCGCAGCGCTGAAGCGGTCTCGTTTCGAGCGCTCAATCAGCTCAACCTGAAAACGAGCCGGGCTTGGTGCATCAAGGAGAACTTCAGCCAGTTCTGGAGCTACAGCTACAAGGGAGCGGCCATGCGCTTCTTCAAGGCTTGGTCGAATAACGCGATGCGCAGCAAACTGGAACCAGTCAAGAAGGTCGTCAAGATCCTCAGGCGTCATGAAGAAGGACTGCTGAACTTCAGCCAGCACAGAATCAGCAACGCCTGCGCCGAAGGCTTCAACAGCGCCATCCAGCTCATCAAGGCGAACGCGCGCGGATTCCGCAACTTCATCAACTACAGGGCGAGGATCCTGTTTCATTGCGGCAAGTTGAACTTGGCAATGGCATAGAACTTCACAGTGAAATCGATGAAGCTCCCTCGGAAGAAGGCCGTGTCGCGTTGGATGCATTGACGGCGGCGATCAGAGGGGGGCCCGGGTGAAGCTGCAGACCGCAAGGAACGCTCCTTGCCGGCCAGTACCGGGCATTCGCCGTTGTCAGGTTTGAGCCGGGCGGCTACCCGGTTTAACGGGTGTCAGTGATAGTCCTCTTCAGTACATCGACGCGTTCTTCCAGAACGTGAATTGGGAGAAGGTGAACGCGCGTCTCAGTGCCGCAGGCGCGACGAAGACCTGACGTGCTGATGCAATCGGGTCGCGGGGATTTCCCGTGGTGCGTGCGCACCGGTACAGCGGTCGTCGACGGTTTCGTCGAAGTGAAGTTCAAGCCGATCCGCGGCCGCGAGGACCAAGCCGAGGGCGTCGTCTGGCGCTTGAAGGACGGCAACAACTACTACGTCGTGCGCGCGAACGCACTCGAGAACAACGTTTCGCTCTACTACACCGAACGCGGCAATTCGGCGCGTGTCAAGGTAGTTGTCACTTCAGTCACGCAGCTTTTTGCTGAGTATGTTGAGCGCTTGCAGCCATGGTGAGCACCACCGCATCGCGCTCCGGATTGAGGGTGACCGTGCCGATGTGC
>JANYBE010000224.1 GCA_025360945.1 Rhizobacter sp.
CTGCCGACACGTCGCCCAGCCACGCGACCGCGAAGAACGGCCAGGTCGGCAGGTTCATGTCGTAGGTCAGCACGTGGTCGACATAGGTCGCACGCACCTTGTCGAACAGGGTCCAGGTCTGCATCGAGACGACGAACAGCAGCACCAGCGTCGCGAAGATGTCGATCCAGCGCTTGTGGCGCGGGCTCGCCGCGCTCCACAGCAGATCGACGGTGATGTGGCTGCCGCGGTAGCTGGTCGCCGCGATGCCCCAGAAGATCAGCGTGCCCAGCAGCATCTTGCCGATGTCGTAGCTGTCGGGAATCGAGGTGCTGAAGAACTTGCGCAGCACCACCGCCAGGAAGATGTTGGCCGCGACGATGCCGACAAAGGTGGCCGCGCACCACTCGATCGCATCGATGAAGCGATCCATCGGGTTGCCAGCCATGGTCATGGCCTCTGGCCTACAGCGCGGCCTTGTATCTGACGACGCTGGCCTTCAGCGCCTCCATCGCCGCATTCGCATCGACACCGCTTTTGCCCGCGTCGGCGGCCCACTGCGCTTGCATCGGCGCGATCGCCTTGCGCCAAGCCTCGGTCTGCTCGGGCGTCAGCTTGTAGGCTTCGTGGCCGGGCGCGGTGGCGAGCTTGGCGCGGCCGGCGTACTCGAAGTCGGCCCACGGCGAGGCAACCTTCTCGGCCCATTCGGTCGTGCAGTGCTCGTCGATGACCTTCTTCTGCGCCGCCGACATGGACTCGTACCTGTCCTTGTTCATCACCCACACGAACGGCGTCGTGTACAGCGGCGCGTCCATGTGAAAGTTCACCACCTTGTCGATTCCGAACAGGCCGATCGAACCCCACGGGAACGTGATCGCGTCGGCCACGCCGCGCTCGAGCGCATCGCGCGCCTCGGGCGCCGAGGCCTGCACGTTGGTGCCGCCCAGCAGTGTGACCATCTGGCCGATCGTGCTGGTGGCCGGCCGCACCTTCAGGCCCTTCACGTCGGCCGGCGACAGCAGCCTCTTCTTGCTGTGGAAGGTACCGGGGTCGTGGATGAAGGCGAAACAGTACTTCACGTCCTTCATCTCCTTGGCAGCGTAGGCTCTGTACCACGCGTCGATCGCCGCGGTGCCGCCCTTCGCGTTCGCAAAGATGAATGGCAACCCAGCGCCAGCCATCACCGGAAAGCGGCCGGGCTGGTAGCCGGGGTTCACGTAGGCGAGGTCGGCAATGCCGTCGCGCGCCATGTCGTAATGATCGAAGGCCTTGCCGAGCTGTTCAGACGGGAACAACGTCGCGGTGATCGTGCCGTTCGACGCCCTCTTGATGTCTTCGGCCCAGGCCGCGAACGATGGGTTCAGCGGGTGCTGCGCCGGCACCCAGCTCGAGAGCTTCAGATTGACCGGCTTGTCCTGTGCCTGCACGGCAGTGCACGAGAGCACGGCAGCGAATGCGTACACCGCGGGGCGCGAGAGTGTGAAAGCCATGGTCGTGTCTCCAGTCTTGATCTTGGCCGTATGGGGCTCGGCGAAGGTTAGTGCGTAGCGGCCAAATCGGCCTCGCGGTCTACCCTGCATCAACGGGTTTGCGCTTCGGCCCGCCGGCGCGCCCACCGGGGCGCGCGCGGACCCACAGCACCGGCTGCTCCCTGACCGGCCGCGGCCGCACGCCATGCTGCACCAGCGCCTGGTCGAACGCCTTGCCGGCGTCGTCGGCCAACGCTGCGCGGTGCGCCGCCGCGATCGCCGCAGTTCGCGCGCCAGCGGTTTCGAAATGCGCCGCACCGGCCAGGTGCTCGACGACGTGCAGCAGGTTGTCCTTGCCGCGCTCGTTGGTCGCGCCGTATCCCTTGATTAGCCGGCCGCACTCGGCCAGCGCGCGCCCGAGCGCGGCGTCTTCGCGCGCACCGCGCTCGACCGCCGCGAGCCAGCGCTCGATCATGGCCTGCTCGGCGCCGAAGCGGCTACCGTGGCGGCGCAGGCGCTTGCAGGCCGCGAGGGCGCGCAGCGCGAGCAGGCCGATGACCGTGTGGCTGGGCAGCTTGATCGGCAACGCGAGCGCTGTCCGGCCTCGGGCGATGCGTCGGCGTTCCCAGCGCGTCAGTGCTGCGGCGAGGCTGTTCGGCAGTAGCGCGGCGAACTCAGCCACACCGGGCTTGAAGTGATCGAAGACGCGCAGCAGCTCGGCGTCCCCGGCCCGCACCTCGGCGCGCACGCGGGCGAAGCGCGATGCGCGGCATTTCAACTCGGCAACACGCACGATATCGTCGAAAGCCATCCACAGCGCTAGGTGGCGCGCGGTCTCGCACGTCGTTGCAAACTCGTTCGCGCCCGCGGTGTCGCCAGTACGCTCGGCCGCAAGGACGCGGCGCAGCCGCTCGAGGTAGCACTGCGCGTAGCGCGCGTCTTGGTACTCGAGAACGCGAGCGTGGCCGAGCGCGACGATCTCCCGAGTCGGCGCGGGGAATTCGCGCAGCAACACTGGCGTCTCGTGGGCAGCGCCCGCCACGGCCTCAACAGCCCCGGCCACCGCGACGCGCGCATCGCGCAGCTCGGCCACCGCATCGAAGGCCGCGTCGAAACCGCGCAGGCTCGCCTCGGCGCCGCGACCACCGGTGCGGATCGTCTGCCGATACGCGTCGCGCGCGAACGGCAGCGCGCCGCTCGCAGCGATCGCGCCGAACAGCACCGCGCTGATGACGGTGCCGGCGCGCTGCGCGATCGCCGTCATGTCGAGCACGAAGGCCTGCGCGCTGTGCGCACGCACCACGTTCATCAGCACCTCACTCGATGCGCGACCGTCGGCGAGCTGCATCTTCTCGGCCGTCGTCAGGCTGCGGCCGTTGGAGCTGATGACCTGCGTGCGCACCGCGTCGCTCATGCCGCTGCCGATCTGGCGCGCCGTCTCGAGCAGCTCGGACGAGACCAGCAGATCGAGCGCGCCGGGCACCGGCGTGAGGCTGAACACCGGCTTGCGACCACCCAGTTCGGCGTCCGGCCGCGCAAAGACCTCGATGTAGTAGGTGGTCGCTCCGGTTCGCTGCGCGACGCCCGGGATCGATGTGCTCTGCACGCTGTGACCCGCGGCGATCGCGGTATCGACCAGCCATTCTGCGAGCACGCCACCACCCTCGCCGCCGAGGGCGCAGACGAGGACGGTGATCGGGCGGTCGAGGTTCAAGGCCGCGTTTCAGGCGAGTTGCAGCCAGCGTCGCACCGGCGCGCGCAGGACTTCGACGAAACGCTCCGCCAGCTTCGGGTTCGTGATCACTTCGCCGCGGTAGAACGACGGGCACAGCGTCGCCGCGTGCGCGTTCTCGCCGCACAGGCCGCAACCGACGCAGCCTTCGATCACGGTCGCGACCGGGTCGAGCTTGAGCGGGTCGGGGTTGTCCTTCAGCGTGAGCGTCGGGCAGCCCGAGAGGCGGATGCAGGCGTGATCGCCATTGCACACGTCCTGGTCGACGCCATACCTCACGCGTGCGACGCGCTGGCCGGTCTTGAGCAGCTTCGCGAGCCAGGGCTTCATGCGGCGCTGGCGCTCGAGCTGGCATTCGCCCTCGGCGATGATCACCTTCAGGCCCCTGAACGGCGTCGTGAAGGCTTCCTCCAGCGTCTTGCGCATCTGATCGACGCGGTAGGTGTGCACTGTGCGCATCCACTGCAGACCCAAGCCCGTCAAGGTCGACTCGATCGTCGTGTTGCGATCGACCAGGCTTTGCTGCTTGTCGGGTGCGCGCGCCTTCGCTTCATCATCGGGCGTCGAGATAATGTCCTGCGTGCCGGTCGCCGAGGTGTAGCCGTTCTTCATGATCAGCAGCACCGAGTCGTCGCCGTTGAACAGCGCCGATTGCACGCCGGTCAGCAGGCCGTTGTGCCAGAAGCCGCCGTCGCCCATCACCGAGAGCACGCGCCGGTTCATCATCGGCGCCACGCCGGCGCTGCTCGCCAGGCTCATGCCGTAGCCGAGGATCGAGTGCCCAGACGAGAACGGCTCGAACGTGGCGAACGCATGGCAGCCGATGTCGGCGGCGACGTGCACCGGACCGACGCGTTGCTGCGCCAGCTTGAGCGCGGCGAACACCGGCCGCTCGGGGCAGCCGACGCAAAAGGTCGGCGGCCGCGTCGGCAGCGGTGCGTCGAGCGCGTGCGCGATCTGCTGCGCGACCGCGGCGCGACGTTGGGTGTTGGCGGCGAGCCAGCCGCGCGCGGCGTGCGTCGCATGTTGCGGCAGGTGGCCCTCGACGAACGCGGCGAGCCCGGCGCTCAAGCCTTCGACGGTGACCTCGCCGGTGGCCGGCATCAGGTCCTTGCCGTGGATGCGCGTGTGCAGGTCCTGCCGGTGCAAAGTCGCGAGGATGTCGCGCTCGATGTAATCGGGCTGGCCCTCTTCGATCACGAACACCGCACGCTTGCCGGCGCAGAACGACGACAACTGCTCGGGCACGAGCGGGAAGGTGACGTTCAGCGCAAGGATAGCCAGCTCGCTCGCACCGAACGCATCGGCCAGGCCCAGCTGCTGCAGGCTGCGCACCAGCACGTTGTGCAGCCCGCCCTGCACGATGAGGCCGACCTCGCTGTTAGCACCTAAGCGGCCCTCGAAGATCTCGTTCAGCCCGTGCGCGGCGATGAAGCGCTGCGCCGCCGGAATGCGCTCCTCGACCTTGCGCTTCTCCTGGCCGAAGGTAACCGGCGGGTGCGCGAGCCGCGCGTAGTCGAACGGCGCGGGCTCAGTCAGCGGTGACGTCGTGGAGACGGCCGGCGCGACGTTGTCCTTGCATACGAAGCTGCCGCGCACATGGCAGGCGCGGATGCGCAGCTCGAGTAGCGCCGGCATGTTCGAGGCCTCGGACAGTGCGAATCCGGCCTCGACCATGCGCACCATGTTGCCGAGCTCGGGCCGCGGGTCCAGCATCAGCATTGACGACTTCAGCGCGTAGGCGTGCGTGCGCTCCTGGATCACGCTCGCGCCTTCGCCGTAGTCTTCGCCAACGACGATCAGCGCGCCGCCCGTCACGCCGGGCGAAGACAGGTTCGACAGCGCATCGGCGGCGACGTTCGTGCCGACGATCGACTTCCAGGTCACGGCGCCGCGCAGCGGATAGTGGATCGACGCGCCCAGCATCGCCGCGGCCGAGGCCTCGTTCGCGCAGGCCTGCACGTGCACGCCGAGCTCGCGCATGTAGGGTTCGGCCTGCACCATCACGTCGAGCAGGTGCGACACCGGCGCGCCCTGATAGCCCCCAACGTAGGCCACACCCGACTGCAGCAGCGCCTTGGTGATCGCAAGGATGCCTTCGCCATGAAAGGTCTCGCCGCGGCCGAGCCGAAGCGACTGCACTTCCTTGCTGAACGACACTTCCACGCTGTTGTCTCCGCGGCCGGCTCGAACGCCTTGCTTTGCGCCCCAGCTTAGCGACAGCGTCAAGATCGTTCCATAACGCAAGCGATCTAAGTACTATTTGCCAGATGCATATTAACGATCTGGATCTGAACCTGCTGCGCATCTTCGATGCGGTCTACCGCCAACGCAGCGTGAGCCGCGCGGCCGAGGCGCTTGCGCTGTCGCAGCCCGCCGTGAGCCAGGGCCTGACGCGGCTGCGCCTGGTGCTCAAGGATGCCCTCTTCACACGCGCCGGCCGCGGCGTCGTGCCGACGGCCAGCGCCGATGCACTCGCGCAGGCGGTACAGCAGGCCTTGCAACTGGTCGGCGAGGCGCTGCAGAGCACCGAGCGTTTCGACCCGACTCAAGCGCGCCGCACCTTCCGTATCCACATGAGCGACCTCGGTGAGAGCGAGTTCCTGCCCGGCCTGATGCACCAGGTGCGCCGGCTCGCGCCCGGCGTGCGCATCGAGACGCGCCAGCTCGAGTACGCGCAGGTCGAGAACGCGCTCGACACTGGGCAGATCGATCTGGCGTTCGGCTACCTGCCCGGCGTCGAAAAGACACAGCACCAGCGCCTCTTCGCCGAGCGATATGTCGTGATCGCGCGCGCCGATCACCCGCGGCTGGCGGCGCGGCCCGCGCAGCGCGCGCTCGCGCAGCTCGACTACGTGGTCGTGCGCCACCACACCGAGACGGTCCGCCTGCTCGACCGGCTGGCGCTGAACGACCGCGTCCGGCTGAGCACACCGCATTTCATGGTGATCCCGGCGATCGTCGGCGCGACCGACCTCGTTGTCGTGCTACCGCTGCGCATCGCGACCAAGTTCGCGCAGGACGGGCGGCTGCGCATCGTGCGGCCGCGCTGGGACGTGGCGGATTTCGACATCGGGCTGCACTGGGGCTGGCGCGCGCAAAACGACCCGGCGAACCGCTGGCTGCGCGAGCTGGCGATCGCGATCTTTCGCGAAGGCGCGCCGGCCGCTACATCACCTCAAAGAAGCGCATCACCACGGCGTGCGGCTGGCGCAGCCCGCAGCCGAGGAACATCCGCTCCATGATCCACGCGAGCGCCGGCGACGCCGTCTCGAAGCGCGGCGCGCAACGGAAATAGACCGCATCCGGATCGACCGGCTCGCCGCGAACCAGCTGCGCCATCGTCTCGGGCGCCGCGGTGCGCAGCGCGTCGTTGTGCACGTAGATGCGATCACCGGCGTCTGTCTCGAGCACGTAGCGGGCTTCGAGCCGCGCCATGCGCTCGTTGACGATCAGCTGAAAATCGGCACCGCCGGGAAGCACGCGCGCCGACCAGTCGCGTGCAACGCAGATGCCGCCAAGGATCGGGATCAGGCGACGCACGCCGTGGCCGACCGCGCCGACCTCGATCGGCGCGGCGACCCGCACCGTCAAGTCGGCGAAGCGCTCCAGCGTCGGCGCGGCCAAGGCATCGTTCACTGAGCAGTCTCCAGTTGCCGCCCTCGACCTTCGCCATCACCTGGCTGAGGTCGTCGACGCCATTGTGGTCGTTGGCGCTGAGATTGAACACGCCCTGCGCGCCGACGAATTCCTTCAGCCCTTCGATCGCATCGCGCAGCGCGAGCCGGAACTCGGGCGTGCCCGGCCCGCCTCTCCTCAACGCGGCCGGAATCGCGGCATTCAACCCCGGCTGCGCATCCCGCGCGAGGCATTCGGCTATCTGTTCAAGCCACCTGGCTGGCGACCCGATGGCCTGGGGAAGACCGCCGAGGATCTGCGGCGGCGGGTGGGGCCCGGCAGTGCCGCACGGCGCGCCTGTGGTATCCAATGGGTTGCCGCTCGTGCAGGCGGCGGGCTGATACTCTGACGGCATTGCCTACTGCCGAATCCGCTGAACCCATGACCACCCGCATCGACCTGCGCTCCGACACCGTCACCCAGCCCACCGACGCCATGCGCGCCGCGATGGCCGCCGCTCCTGTGGGGGACGACCAGTACGGCGAGGACCCCAGCACGAACCGGCTGCAAGCGCGCTGCGCCGAGCTGCTGGGCAAGGAAGCCGCGCTGTGGCTGCCCACCGGCACCATGGCCAACCAGGTGGCGCTGCGCACGCTCACGCGACCGGGCGACGAGGTGATTGCCAGCCGCGAGTCGCATGCCGCCTGGCACGAGGCGGGGGGCGCGGCGGCGAATGCCGGCGTGCAGATCCACGAGATCGGCCAGGGTGGTCGCTTCAGCGCCAACGAGCTGCGTGCCGCGGTCAAGCCGCGCAACTTCGCGATCTTTCCCACCACCACGCTGGTCGAGGTGGAGAACACGCACAACCGCGCCGGCGGCGTGATCGTGCCGCAGGCCGAGGTGCTGCACATATGCCAGGTCGCGCGCGAACTGGGTCTGGCCAGCTTTCTGGACGGTGCCCGCCTCTGGAACGCCAGCGCCGCGAGCGGCCTGCCACTGAACGAACTGGCCGCGCCCTTCGACCTGGTGGCCGTGGCCTTCAGCAAGGGCCTGGGCGCGCCCGGCGGGTCGCTGCTGGCCGGGGCCAAGGCATCGATCGCAGTCGCGGACCGGCATCGCCGCCGCATGGGCGGCGCGATGCGCCAGAACGGCATCTTCACGGCCGCAGCGTTGCACGCGCTGGATCACCACCTGGCACGGCTGCCCGAGGATCACGCGAACGCGCGCCTTTTCGCTGAAACCCTGGTCGCCGGGGCGGCGGTGCAGCTGGATCTGGCCACGG
>JANYBE010000250.1 GCA_025360945.1 Rhizobacter sp.
TCATGCCGACCCGGTCGCTGCGAAAGCGTATCGCCGCCGCGGCCCAGACGCCGCGCGCGCGTGCCCCGCTCGGCGTCAGTTGCGGACTCACCAGGACCGAGCTCATTTCAGCACCACCCGTGGATCGACCAGCTTGTAGAGAACGTCGGTGACGAGATTCACGACCATCGTGATCACCGCGATATAGACCGCGAAGGCCTGGATCACCGGATAGTCGCTGCGGTTCACCGCCAGCAAGATCTCGCGGCCCAGGCCCGGGATGGAGAAGAACTGCTCGAGTAGGAACGCGCCGACGAAGATGCCCGGCAGGTTCACCGCGACGTTGGTGAGGATCGGGATCATCGCGTTGCGCAGCACGTGCCTGAGCAGCACGGTGCGCTCGGTCATGCCCTTGGCGCGCGCGGTGCGCACGTAGTCGTGGCCGATCTCGTCGAGGAAGAAGGTGCGGTACAGCCGAGTCGTCGGCGCCAGCGAGACCGCGACCGCGAGCATCACCGGCAGGGGTGCGTAGACGCGCAGATTGGTCCAGACGTTGTCGCTCCAGCCCTGCACCGGGAACAAGCCGAGCTGGAACGCGAACACGTACTGACCAACGATCACGTAGACCAGGAACGAGATCGACAGCGCCACGGTCGTGAGCACCATGATCGCGCGGTCGGTCAGCGAGCCGCGCACATAGGCGACGCCGAGCGCAAACGGGATCGCGAGCAGCGTGTCGAGAATGAGGATCGGCAGCATCACCGTCAGCGTCGCCGGCAGCCGCGTGGCAAACAGGTTGCTCACGGCCTCGTTGGTGGCCCAGCTCTTGCCCCAGTCGAAGGTGACGATCTGCTTCAGGAAGATCCAGAACTGCATCCACAGCGGCTCGTCCAGCCCGAGCTGCTGGCGGATCGCATCGACTTGCGCCGCGGTGGCGTTCAGGCCGCCCAACACTTCGGCGGGATCACCACCAAAACCCTTGAATAGCAAAAACACCAGCAAGACGACCCCGAACAGCGTCGGGATCATTTGCCACAGGCGTCGGATCAGATAGGCCGCCATGGCGGGGCACACTCCTCATTCAGTCAAATCGGGGCACCGCCCGGGCCAAGACGCGCTCGTGACGCGGCGCGGCGCCGTGGTGCAAACGAGCGCGAGTCTAGGGCCTGGCGCGGGTCGACCTTCCCCGCGTTTGCCCTTGCGCCGGGCAATGGGCACGCAATTCGCGTGCCCCGGGGGCGCCGAACCATAGTGCTTGCACCGGGGTCGAAGGCGGTCCAGTGCCTCTAGACTCGCGCCTTCGCTTCGGTCGATCGGCCGGGGCCGAGTCGAATCGTCGTGATCCCACAAGGAACGCTGTTCATGCTGTCTGTCTTGCGCGCGGCCGTCTGCGGCGCCGTGCTGTCGGTTGCCGCCACGGGGCACGCCGCCGAGCCGGTTAAGGTGTTGCGCTATGCAATGCGCATAGCCGAGACCGGGTTCGACCCGGCCCAGATCTCGGACCTGTACTCCAGCACGCTCGCGGCCAACATGTTCGATGCGCCCTACGCGACCGAGTTCCTGGCGCGGCCAACGCGCCTGCGGCCGAACACCGCGGCGGCGATGCCCGAGGCGTCGGCCGACTTCAAGACCTTCACGATCCACATCCGCCCCGGGATCTACTTCAACGATGACCCGGCGTTCAACGGCAGGCGCCGCGAGCTCGTCGCCGAGGACTACGTCTACTCGATCAAGCGCCACTACGACCCGCGCTGGAAGAGCGCGCGGCTGTCGGGCATCGAGAACAACCAGATCCTCGGCCTGCAGGCGCTGCGCGACGACTGCATCAAGAGCCGCAAGCCGTTCGACTACGACACGCCGGTCGAAGGCCTGCGCGCGATCGACCGCTACACGCTGCAGTTCAAGCTCGCGCAGCCGAACCCGCGTTTTACCGACGAGGTCAGCGACCCGGCGGTGATGGGCGCGCTCGCGCGCGAGGTCGTCGAGGCCTACGGCGACAAGATCATGGAGCATCCGGTCGGCACCGGTCCGTTCCGGCTCGCGCACTGGAAGCGCAGCTCGCTGATCGTGTTCGAGAAGAACCCGAACTACCGCGCTGATTTCTACGACGAGCAAGCCCCGGCCGACGACCCGCTTGCGCAGGCGGCTGTGGCCAGGCTCAAGGGCCGCAAGCTGCCGATGATCGACCGCATTGAGGTCAGCGTGATCGAGCAGTCGCAGCCGCGCTGGCTCTCGTTTGTGAACCACGAGATGGACCTGATCGAGCAGATCCCCGAAGACTTCACCAACATCGCGATCCCCAACAACAAGCTCGCGCCGAATCTGGCGACCCAAGGCATCTACGACGTCCGCTATCTGCGCAACGACGTGACGATGTCGTACTTCGCGATGGAGAACCCGATCGTCGGTGGCTACACGCCCGCGCATGTGGCGCTGCGGCGCGCGATCGCGCTGGCGGTCGATGTGGAGCGCGAGATCCGCGTCGTGCGGCGCGGCCAGGCGATCGTCGCGCAATCGATCATCGCGCCCGGCCTGTGGGGGTACGACCCGCAGTTCAAGAGCGAGATGGGCCAGTTCGACCGTGCCCGCGCGAAGGCCTTGCTCGACCTGTACGGCTACACCGACCGCGACGGCGACGGCTGGCGTCACCAGCCCGACGGCTCGCCGCTGGTGATCGAGTACGCGACCCAGCCCGACGACCTGAGCCGCCAGCTCATCACGCAGTGGCAGAAGAACATGGATGCGATCGGCATCCGCATGGTCTTTAAGACCGCGCAGTGGCCCGAGAACCTGAAGGCCTCGCGCGCCGGCAAGCTGATGATGTGGGGCGTGAGCTGGACCGGTGGACCCGATGGCGAACAGTTCCTGGTGCTCGGCAATGGACCCGAGAAGGGCCAGGCGAACCACGCGCGATTCGACCTGCCGGAATACAACCGCCTGTTCGATCTGCAGCGCCGCCTGCCCGACGGGCCCGAGCGCATGCAGGTGATGACCGAGATGAAGAAGCTCACCGTCACCTACATGCCCTACAAGGCGCACACCCACCGCATCTGGACCGACCTGGCGCAACCGTGGGTCGTCGGCTTCGACCGCAATGTGTTCCTACGGGAGTGGTGGAAGTACATCGACATCGACACCGCCGAACGCGCGCGGCGCCTGAGGTGAAGCGCCTGCTGGTCTGCCTTGCCGTGCTGCTGGTCGCTGCGACGGCACATGCCGACGCGCCAAGGAAGGTGCTGCGTTACGCGTTCGAGGTCGCCGAGACCAGCCTCGACCCGGCCAAGGTCAACGACCTGTACTCGCGCACGCTGACGCCGCACATCTTCGAGGGGCTGTACCACTACGACCACCTCGCGCGACCGATCAAGATCAAGCCCCTCACCGCCGACGGTATGCCCGAGCACTCGGCGGATTTCCGCGTCTGGACGATCAAGCTCAGACCCGGCATTTTCTTCGCCGAGGACCCGGCCTTCAAAGGCAAGCGACGCGAGCTGGTCGCACAGGACTACGTCTATTCGTTCAAGCGCTTTGCCGACCCGGCGAACAAGAGCCCGGTCTGGTCCGGTGTCGAGACGGATCGGCTGGTCGGCCTGAACGAGTTGCGCCAGGCTGCGCTTGCTGCCAAGAAGCCCTTCGACTACGACCGCGAGATCGAAGGCGTGCGCGCGCTCGATCGCTACACGCTGCGCTTCACGCTGGCCGAGCCGCGTCCGCGCTTCTACGAGACCCTTGCCTCCGGCGACCTGTTCGGCGCGGTCGCGCGCGAGGTCGTCGAGTTCTACGGCGACGAGGCCGAGGC
>JANYBE010000281.1 GCA_025360945.1 Rhizobacter sp.
CGGCCCGATGGACTACGAGCTTGGCTACCAGAACATGAAGGCCACCAACGCCGCCGTCAATGGCGCAGGCAACGTGCTCAACGCGTTTGCGAACGCCAGCGCTGCGACGGCAACGGCAACCGGCAGCCGGGCAACGCTCTACGCCTCGGCCTTCTATCACTTCGACAAGATCACCGAGGTCTATGTGGCGGCCGACTATCTCAAGCTGAAGGATGGCTACAAGTTCGGTGCGACCAACGGCTTCCCGAGCCAGACGGAACTGGCAGTGGGTCTGCGCACGCGCTTCTGATCGAGTGCCCGGCTCGACGAGTGCGTCAGCCGACGCGACCGGGGCTTCGGACCCCGGTCGCAGCCGAATTCGAATTGCGCGGACCAGTGTCCACTGCTTTCGCGCCAGCGACATCAACGAAGCGCTGTTCATCGCCAACTACACAGAATTTTGTCCGGCAGCGTTCTTCGCTACGTCACCGCCGCAGACGATTCATCATTCCTTGTCACGGTAGCACTTCTAGCGGACCCGCCATCGGCAGCCCGCTCCATTGCTAGCCCTTGCGCTTCTGACGCATCTCGGGGTCGCACTTCTTGTCGGCATTCTTGGTCGAACTCGGCGCCCCGATCAACGTGGCGTCGCCGACGGTGCCGGTCTTGACCTGAAAGCCACTGAGGAGCAGCACCTGGCCCATTTCGGCAAAGAGCTGCTTGGCCAGATCGAGCCTCTCCAGCTGGTGCCGAAACTTCAGCACGGTGGTCTCGTCAGGCACGCGCTCCATGCCCGGAGCGATACCGACGAAGCGGCGCAGGCTGCCGATGTCGTGCAGCGCCGCTTCAACGGCGTTGTCTGCCAGGTTGAACCAGTGCTGCAGCAGGTGGATGGGCATGCATGCGTTCCAGACCAAATCGCGGGGCGCCTGTTCCCAGCCTTCGGATAGTGCGGGTCGATCACCGCGCACAGCGCAGCCCACGGAACGATGGCGTTCATCGCGTCCAGAAAGTCCTCGCGCTTAGTGCGACGCCCGCACGTACTGCTCGAACCCCGCGCCTTGGTCAGCTGCCATCGCCAGTGTCTGCTGCTTCATCGTCGGACCGCAAGCTGTTACTCTGACAATACCGCAGCAATCGCCGGGCTAGGAGACTTGATCAGTCTTGCCCTAACTCACAGGAGCCCAAGTCCCATGAATACGACGCTTCTGGCTATGCTCGGGTTTCTCTGTTGGACTCTCTTCTTGCTCGTGCTCATGGAGACTGTCCGCACCAAGCTTGTTCTCGCTGGCGAGGTCTCCGCCAATGCCTTCAACCCCGCAAATTCGAACCTGTCGCCCTTCATGCAACGTCTGGCACGCGCATATGCGAACTGCCTCGAAGGCTTACCTCTCTTTGGTGGCTTCATGATTCTTGCGGTCGTTGCAGGTAGGTCGAATGTCACCGATCCACTGGCCTATGTGTTGCTCGCCGCACGCATTGCCCAGTCGACTATCCACCTTGCATCAACGTCATCGGCCGCTGTAACCGCGAGATTCACTGCCTTCGCGGTGCAGATAGGTATCGCCGTGTACTGGGCAGTAAAGCTCCATGCCGTGTAGTCTCGGTAGGGTCACGTCGAATCCTCTGCGGCTGGGTTCGCCAGCCTCCACGTTCCGCTCAAGTCAGACGTCCAAGCATCACAAAACACTCGTTTCCTCTCCGATGAAGCGATGATCAACAATTCACATTCATGGGCTTGCAAGAGCCATGCGGAACTTGATGCCTTGCTGGCCGAACGTCAGAGCGACTGGTGGAACGAGTTCTACGCGGACCGCGCCAAACCGGTACTCTTCTTCGGGACAGAGCCCGACGAGAGCTTGTCGGCGTGGGTTAGCGATGGCGTCATTTCGCCTGGAAAGGCACTGGACCTTGGCTGTGGAAACGCCCGGAATGCCATTCTCTTGGCCAAGGCGGGCTTCAATGTCGAGGGCGTTGACTACTCCCGAACGGCAATTGAATGGGCCGTTCAACGCGCGAAGGAAGCCAACGCCGATGTTCGTCTTCACAACGCCTCGGTGTTCGACGCCCCGATCCAGCCGTCGTCTTACGACTTGGTCTACGACTCAGGTTGCTTCCATCACATGCCACCACATCGGCGATCGAGCTACATTGCACTGGTTGCGGAAGCGCTGAAACCTGGCGGCTGGTTGGGACTGACGTGTTTCCGTCCAGAGGGCGGTGGCGGTCTCTCCGACAACGATGTCTACGAACGCAGAACCTTAGCCGGGGGCCTTGGCTACACGGACACTCGGTTGCGCGAATTGTGGTCGGGCCTGTTTGAGATCGTGAGCTTGCGTCAGATGCGGGAATCTCCGGCTGGCAGCGATGTCTTCGGAAAGGGATTCCTTTGGGTGCTGCTCGCGCGCAAGACCTAACGCACAAGAATGAAGCAGCATGCCAAGGTGGTGATTGTGAAAGAGCGGGCCGTGGCTGCCAGTCTTCCAGTTCACGCGCAGTCGTAATTGGGCATGACCCGCCGTCCACGCCGTTGCCGGGAAGGGCAGTGACACGTTCCGGACGGTCTTGGCGGGGCTGAGCGCCGGCCCGCGATCCGATGCGAACTATCGGGGCTAAGAATTTGCGGCGCTTACCGCCGCCCGAGGCGCCACGATGGTGTTCCACACGAGCCGCGCGGCTCCGATTTTTGCGCGAATCAGGTGTGCACGAGCTGCGCCACCACGCCACGGCGATGCGCGGGATTAACAGGCGGCGCGTAACCGACGCGAGCCCACATCTGCACGGTTTGGCCGGGTGGCGGTGCGTCGAGCAGGCGCCGGACATCGGCGTACGGCTTGGCCTGCTCGGGATACTCCTGGAGTGCTTGCTGAAGCGGTTGCAGGGCCAAGCCTTGTGCCGTGGCGGCGAGTTGCACTCGCGCGTAGGCCCTTCCCGCGTTGACCTGCGTCACACGGTCATTGCCCTCGGTCACCATCCACAGGAAACTCGGGGTCGAATCGAGCTTGCGGTCGAAGTCTTTGATCTGGCTTATGGTCGCGTAGTCATCCGGTGCCGGCGCCTTGCTTCGGTCGAACAGCCCAAGGCGGTTGAGCCACACGACCATAGGGTCCAGCACATATAGCCCGTCGCGGTGCGCCTCGATCTCGGCGGCACCCACACGCAGCACCTTGTACGACTCCATGATCGTGCGCGTGGTTGGCGACAATGACCAAGTCCAGTCGACGACAACTATCTTGTCCGACGCATTGCCGCATCAAGAATGCTACACGTGCTGACCTGTTGCCTCACGTAATTTGCTACCCGTTGGATTGTCCAGCGGGAGCACAACGTGACGAGGCAAATCAGCATGACGACACGCAAGGAGTTGGTCGAGGCGCT
>JANYBE010000282.1 GCA_025360945.1 Rhizobacter sp.
CGCGCCTCGACACCGCTGGTTTTGCAGACCGGGCAATGGCCGATCGAACTCTCGCCGACTCGGTGGTGGCGCACAAGAGCATCTTCTTCGCCGAATCGACGCCCGACGGAAAGCCAATTGACTACCGCGAGGCGGTGAACGGCCACCTCGATCTCGTACCCCAAGGCGACGCACGGGCGACGCTCGCCGACGACTACAGCCGCATGGTCGCCGACGGCCTGCTTCTCGAGACGACGCGGAAGACTTTGACTCCCTCCTGGGCCACTGCCAAGCGATCCAGAACAAGGTCAACGCGGCAGTTCCGAACGTCGCTTGAAATCGCGCAAGGATCGCTATATCCCGCGCCAAAGGTGTCGCTCGGAGCGGAACGACAGTATGGCCGTCGCGACGGATTTCCGCCCGAAATCATCGGCGGCAAATTGTGGTGGGCCTCTAGAGTTGTATGGCGCGAATCCACGGCGCGCTACGCACTCATCGGAAAACATCTGCACGCCCACAGACTTCGACAGCGCATATGTCCGCCACACAACCGGCAAGCCACAGCCGCCCTACAACGATCGGCCCGCACCCTCTCGCCGAACACCCGCACCCGAAGTACGCAGAGCCGCCTGCGGACGCCTTGCAAGGCCCAGTCGCCACATTGGACCTCGAAGAGGCAGCAAAGCTTCTGAAGGTCCATCCGAAGACGCTTCAGCGTCTCGCTCAAGCCGGTCGGATACCCGCTTGCAAGATCGGGCGCGCATGGATATTCGTTGAGCGCTTGCTCGTCCAGCACCTGGTGTCAGAATCGTTGCTGCGCGTGTCCGTGGTCGATCTTCAGGAGAAATCCGAATGTCGCTCTACAGACGCAAGGACTCGCCATTTTGGTGGGTCAAGTTACCGCCGATCCAGGGTGAATCGAAGCCTTTACAGCAAAGCACTGGGACTGCCGACAGGCGTGAAGCGAAGCAGGTCTGCGACCAGCTCGCAGTCGCCCGTTGGGAACAAGACCGGCTTGGCGTAAAGGCTCCGCACACCTGGGAGGCAGCGGTCGTGCGATGGCTTCTGGAAACGAAGCACAAGGCCACGCACGAGTCCGACAAGGCAAAGCTTCGCTGGCTCGACACTTACCTCGGAGGCACACAACTCAACGAGATCGATCGCACGCTGATCGATCGCATCAAGTTCGACCGCGAGAAAATTGCCACGGCAGGGACGACGAACCGCTACCTCGCATTGATACGCGCCATCCTGCGGCGCGCATGCAACGAGTGGGAGTGGATCGATCGGGTACCGAAGTTCAAGCTGTTCAGAGAGGCCGAGGGCCGAGTTCGCTCACTGAGCCCTCAAGAGTTCGACAGGCTGCGACAGGAGTTGCCGGCACACCTTGCCGACATGGCGGTGTTCTCGGTGGCCACCGGGTTGCGGCAGGCGAACGTCAAGGGCCTGGAATGGGCGTTCGTGGACCTGGAGCGCAAGCATTCTTGGATTCCGGGCAGCAAGCACAAGAACGGGAAACCCCATTCGGTGCCGCTGAACGAAATGGCGCTGAGCGTGTTGCGCAAGCAGATCGGCAAGCACCCCACGAGGGTGTTCACCTTCCACGGAGAGCCGATCAGTCAGGTCAACACGAAAGCCTGGACGAAGGCCTTGCAACGCGCCGGGATCGAAAACTTTCGGTGGCACGACTTGCGGCACACGTTTGCGACTTGGCACAGTCAGGCGGGGACACCGACTCACGAGCTTCAACGACTCGGGGGATGGAAGACCGGCTCGATGGTCGAGCGCTACGCTCACGTGGCGCCAGAGGCGCTGCAGGACGCGGCAAATCGACTTGATGCGTTTGGAAGCTACGATTTGGCTACGCCACAAAGACAAACGACCTAGGCGGTTGGCCTAAGTCGTTGTTTTTACTGGTGGGCCCTGAGTGACTCGAACACTCGACCTACGGATTAAGAGTCCGCTGCTCTACCAACTGAGCTAAGAGCCCCACATTCTTCAAATCTTCGCCGCGTCTCTCATTGGTGGGTTGTGCGGGGCTCGAACCCACGACCAATAGATTAAAAGTCTACTGCTCTACCAACTGAGCTAACAACCCGGCAAGCCTTTGATTATAGCTGGCTTCGCGCCGTGTCATTTTTTCGCTGCGGCAGATTCTAGCGCAAGACTAGCGGCCACCATGCCGAACGTTGCCGTCACGCCCACGCTCGAACCGTATCCGTGGCAATTCAGGCTGCTGTCGGCCATGCCGTCTACAACGCACACCTCGCCCGGCGCCGTCACCGGCTCGCGTGAGAAAACGCAGCGCACGCCGATCTTGCCGCTGCGCGCCGCACCGTGCTGCTTGCGCAAGCGCTGGCGCAGCGAGGCCAGCAGTGGGTCGTGCGTGACCAGGCCGAGGTCGTCGACCTGCACCGCGTGCGGCTGGCGCTTGCCGCCGGCCGCACCGGCAATCACGAGCGTGCTGCGCGTGGCCAGCGCCCACGCTGCGATGACCACCTTCGCGCGGACCTGGTCACAGGCGTCGATCACCGCGTCGACAGGCCGCGGCAACAGCATCGGCCAGTTCGTCTCGTCGACGAACTCTTCGACGCAGCTCACGTCGCAGCGAGGGTGAATGCCCTGAATGCGTTCGCGCAACGCCTGCACCTTTGCTTGCCCGATGGTCGCGCTGGTCGCTTGAATCTGCCGGTTGACGTTGGACTCGCTGACGTGATCCAGATCGATCAGCGTTAGTGCCGCTACGCCGCTGCGCGCCAGCGCCTCGGCGCACCACGAGCCAACACCACCGACGCCGACGATGGCGAAGCGCGCGGCGCGGATACGCGCATAGGCGGCCTCGCCATAGAGGCGCCGCAGCCCGCCGAAGCGGCGCTCCAGGTCAGACGCTTCAACCATCAGGCCGCGCGCTCGACGAGCCAGATCTGAAAGCGCAAGGCCGCGACCGCACCGGCGACGATGGCCGCGACCGCGACGAAGCTCGTTAGGCTCAGCGTCGACATGCCCGACAGCCCCTGCCCCACGGTGCAGCCAAGTGCACTGACGCCGCCCACGCCCATCAGCAACGCGCCCACGAGGTGATTGCCCGTGTCCTGCGCGTCGCGAAAGCCTTCCCAGCGAAAGCTCTTGCTGGCCATCGCGTACGCCGCCGAACCGACGACGACACCGGCCACGCTGACGATGCCGATCGTCAGCAGCTTGGCCTTGTCGCTGAAGAACATCAACCAGTCCAGCGTGTAGGCCACGGGTGCGACGAAACTGAGCGACTCCATGCGCTGCGAGTTGGTCGCGGCAAACGCCTCCTGCAAGGTGTTCGGGTCTTCGGCGACATGGCCGAGTCGCCCGGAGACCCACCACACGCCGACGATCACGGCGCCGACACCGAAGCCGGCGAGCAGGTTCTCGGCGCTGCGTCCCTCCGCGCGCGCCAGCGCCCAAACGACGAGCGCGCCGCCGAACGCCAGACCCAGCACGGCGGCTAGCGTGGTCTTCGCCACGCCGGTACCCGCGGCGAGCAGCGATGGCAAATCCTGGCCGGATGTAAAGGTAACGGCGACGCTGTCGACCGTGGCGACGCGCGCGACCGCGGTGATGCCCTTGAGCGTCGCGAACGCGCTCACGCCGAGCACCGTGAACACGACCAGCGACTTAAGATTGCCGCCGCCGATGCGCACCAGCGTCTTGCTGCCGCAACCCGACGCCAGAACCATGCCGACGCCGAACATCGCGCCGACGACGAGCGCCGACAGCCATACGAAGCGCGGCCCGCCGTAGATGCTCTTGTCTGCATCTAGCCAGCCAAGCGCGACCATCAGGTTGAAGCCGATCATGGCCACGCCCATCGCCATGATCCACATGCGCATGCGCGCCCAGTCGCCCATGTTGACGATGTCGGAAACTGCACCCATGGTGCAGAAATGCGTGCGTTGGGCGATCGCACCGAACACCACGGACAACCCGAACGAGGCCCACAGCACCAGCGTGGCCACGGCCTTCATATCGATCTCTTGCATGCCCGCATTTTACGCAGCCAGCCTGCGCGCCTTGCGTGGCGCGGCTTCGCGGCCTGCCCAGCCTACTTCAGCGACGCGAGGCGATCCTTGCCGGCTTGCGCCGCCTCCGATTTCGGGTAGGCCTTGAGCAACTCGTCGATGGTGCGGCGAGCGGACTTCGCATCCTTCAGCTCGGCCTGGCAGTTCGCGATCGCGAGCAGAGCCTCGGGGGCTTTCGCGCTGTCGGGCGCAGCGCCGACAAGCGCGCGGAACGAGGTGATCGCCTCCTTGTACTGGCGGCTGCCGTACTGCGCGTTGCCGAGCCAGAACAGCGCCAACTCGCCGTAGCCACTCGCCGGGTAGCGCTTGCGGAATGCCGTCAGCGCATTCGCGGCGCCGGCGAAGTCGCTCTTGCGCAGCAGTTCCATCGCCTCGTCGTACTGGCGTTTTTCGTCGGGCTCGACGCTGAATTCCTTTCCATCGAGCGTGACCTGCTGCGGTTCGAACTTGCGCATGCGGTCGTCCACCCCACTTTGCAGGTCCTTCTGCTTGCGCTGCATGTCCGACACGGCGCGCGCCAGCTCCTCGTTCTGGCCGCGCAGCTTGGCGTTGTCGCCGCGCATCTGCTCGAGCTGGTTGTTCAGATCGAGCAGACTGCGCTTGAGCTGGTTCACCTGCTCAGTGAGCACGGCCATCGCTTCAGCCTGGCGCGCTCGCCCCTGCTCGTTGCTCTGCTCCAGCTTCTGGCGCAGATCGAGGATCGCGCGGCGCGCTTCATCGTCGTCAAAGATGCCGGCCTGCGCGGCCGGCGCGACAAGGGCCGCGCCAAGGCACAGGCCCGCGATAAGGCGCGCGGCTTTCACTTCGTGTTCAACTCGGCGCGGCGGTTCTTGGCCCATGCCGCTTCATCGCTGCCCTGCACCGCCGGGCGCTCCTTGCCGAAGCTCACCGCCTCGACCTGCGACTCGCCCGCACCCAGCAGCGCGAGCGACTTCACGACTGCTTCGGCGCGCTTCTGGCCTAGCGCGAGGTTGTATTCGCGGCCACCGCGTTCGTCGGTATGGCCCTCGACCGAAAGGTGCTTCTTGCGGTCGGCAGCCAGCGTCTTCGCGTAGCCGTCGACGATCCCGCGGAACTCATCCTTCACGACGTAGCTGTCGAAGTCGAAATAGATGACGCGGCCTACGCCACTTGTGTTGCCCGCGCCCTTCGTTAGGTCGATCGGCTCGACGCGGCTCTGGCCCGCGCCACCGGTGGTGCCCCCACCGGCGCCGGTGCCCGTAGTCGAGGCGGTGCGGCTCTCGACCGGCACGTTGTTGTCGAGCGGAACGCTCGAGCAACCCGCGAGCAAGGCTGCAGTGGCGGCTGCGAACAGGACACTGCGCATGGAGAGTGGGTGATAGGTTTTCATTGGTCTTTCCTCGTCGTTGATCGGTAGTGGCTATCGCCCGTAAGGCCCCCAGGACGGTTCGCGCACATCCGCGGTAGTCGACAGCAATCTCGCCTTGATCTTGCCATCGAGCGTGGTGGTCATCAACACGTCGCGCCGTTCGGCACGCGAGGCGTAGATGATGAGTCGGCCGTTCGGCGCAAAGCTCGGATGTTCGTCGTCGCTTGTGTCGGTCAGCGCGACAGGTTGCGCGTTCGGACTGGATAAGTCCAGCGTGTGCAGCCGGAACGCACCGCCGACCCGCGAGATGTAGGCCAGCGTGCGGCCGTCCGGGCTGATCGACGGGCTGATGTTGTAGCTGCCGGCGAAGGTCACACGTTCGGCATTACCGCCGCTCGTCGTCGTGCGGTAGATCTGCGGTCCGCCGCCGCGGTCGCTGACGAAGTAGACGCTGCGGCCGTCCGGCGCGAAGGTCGCCTCGGTGTCGATCGCGTTGCTGCTGGTGAGCTTGCGCACGATGGCGCCAGTGCGCTCGATCAGGTAGATCTGTGAGCCGGTGTCGCGCGATAGCGTGACGGCCAGCATCCGGCCGTCTGGCGACCAGGACGGTGCGCTGTTCGAACCGCGGAAGTTGGCGATCTCCCGGCGCGCGCCGGTGGCCGTATCCTGCGTGTAGACGACCGCCTTCTGGCGCTCGAAGGACACGTAGGCGAGTTGCTTGCCGTCGGGCGACCAGGCCGGCGAGATGATGGGCTCCGCGCTTGTCAGCGCGACCTGGCCACCCTCGCCATCGGCATCGGCGACGCGCACGGTGTAGCGTCCGCCACCCTTGGTCACAAAGGCGATGCGGGTCGAGAATACGCCCTTGTTGCCGGAGAGTTTTTCGTAGATCGTGTCGGCGATGCGGTGCGCCGCGAGGCGCAGGTCGCCGGCCTCGACGGCCGTGCTCTGGCCGGCGATCACGGTACCCTTGACGACGTCCCACAGCTTGAAGCGCACGTCGAAGCGACCATCAGCGAGTCGCGTGATCGAGCCGGCGGCGAGCGCATCAGTGGCGCGGCCGCGCCACTCGGTGAAGACCGGCGCGCTGTTCTCGTCGAGTGCACCAGGCGCGTCGACATTGCGGAACTGGCCGCTGCGCTCCAGGTCGGCGCGCACGATGGCCGAGATCGATAGCGACGGCGTTGCCCGCTCTTCGTCACGAAACTTTGCAATCGCAATCGGCAGCTGGGTGGCACCGACACCGGAGATCTCGACCCGGAACTGGGCCTGAGCCGGCAGCGCGAGCGCCACGAGCACCGTGGCGGCCATGTAGGAAATCAATCGACTATTGAGCATGCGGAGGCGTGATCCTGATTTCGCGGGTTGGTTCAATGCGACTGCGAAAGCAGGCCCATTTTCAGATAGCGGTAGTAGGTGTTCTCAGCCACATAGACGGCGAGCACGAAGCCCAACCGTCCGTCGAAGAAGCCGCGGCGCAGGATATAGCAGCGCACAAAGGCCCACAGGGCGTGCGACAGCGCCGAGCCCAGGCCGCCCCTGGCTCCTGCGGCGACCTTGTCCGCGGCGCGACCGGTGCTGTAGCGGTTCATCTTGTCGAGCGCTCCCTCAAGCGTCGGCATGCTGTGGTGCAGCAATTCGCCCGCAAGCTGCCCGATGCGGCCGTCGACGATCAGGCGCTCGTGCACCAGGTCGTTCGAGAAGCGGCCCGCCTCGCGCTTGAACAGCCGCAGCACCCGATCAGGGTACCAGTCACCGTGGCGCATCCACTGGCCGCAGAAGTTCGACAGGCGCGAGAGTTCGTAACCGGCATCGGCCGATTCGCCCGCCAGCACCTGACGAATGCTGGCCGCGAGCTCCGGCGTGACGCGCTCGTCGGCGTCGATGCTGAACACGAATGCGCCCGTCGCCAGCGCCAGTGCGCGGTTCTTCTGCGCGCCGAAGCCCGGCCAGTCGGGCGTAACGACCACGTCGGCCCCCATGCCGCGCGCGATCCCGGCCGTGCCGTCGGTGCTGCCCGAATCGACGACGATCCACTCGTCGGCGAACGCGACCGAGGCCAGGCAGGCCGCGATGTTGCCGGCCTCGTTGCGCGTGATCAGGATGACCGAAAGACGGGGGGTGCTCATTCAGCTCGGGAGGCAAAGGCTGGCGGATTGTAGGCACCCCGATAATGCCGGCCCATGGCCCCATCCCCGCTCTCGAGCAAGCTGCGCACGCTGGCACCGTACTTCGCCGGCACACAATGGGCGTTTGCGGCGGGCACCGTAGGCGCGATACTCGCGGCGCTGTGCGAATCGGGCGTCACCTGGTTGATGGCAGTGCTCGTCGACGGTAACTTCAAGGCCTTGCCGATCGCGCGCCTGGCCGATCTGCCGCACCCGCCGTTGTGGGCGGTGCCGGTGATCTTGATCGTACTGTTCGCCGTTCGCGGAGTCGCCGGTTTCGTCGTCGACTACGCTCTGTCGTGGGCCGCGCACAGCGCGACGATGCGACTGCGCTCGCAGCTGTTCGCGCGCGTGCTCGATGCGACGCCCGAGCTGTTCCGCACGCGCTCGGCGAGCAGCCTGATGAACACCGTCGTCTACGAAGTGATCAACGGCGTCGGCCTGCTGGTGAGCTCGGCGCAGACGGTGCTGAAGGACACCTTCACCGCGATCGCGCTGCTCGGCACGCTGTTGCTGTTGAACTGGAAGCTGACGCTGTTCATTGCTGCGCTCGCGCCAGCGGTCGGATACGTGACGCGCGTGTTCGGCAAGCGGATGCACCGCATCACGAAGGAGTCGCAGCTCGCGATCGACCAGCTCGGCTACGTCGTCGAAGAAAACGTGATGGCCTGGCGCATGGTACGGCTGCACGGCGCGCAGCAGGCGCAGCGCGAGCGC
>JANYBE010000289.1 GCA_025360945.1 Rhizobacter sp.
CTTGTCGGCGCGCCTGGGGGCGAGGGCGACATGAGCGGTGGTGACTACATTCTCGAAACCCGCGAGCTCACCAAGGAGTTCAAGGGCTTCGTCGCGGTCAGCAAGGTCAACCTGAACGTGAAGCGCGGCAGCATCCACGCGTTGATCGGGCCGAACGGCGCAGGCAAGACGACCTGCTTCAACCTGCTGACCAAGTTCCTGATCCCGACCCGTGGTCAGATCCTGTTCGACGGCATCGACATCACGCCCGAGCAACCTGCAACGATCGCGCGCCGCGGTGTGATCCGCTCGTTCCAGATCTCGGCCGTGTTCCCGCACCTCACGGTGCTCGAGAACGTGCGTGTCGCACTGCAACGCCAGCTCGGCACCTCGTTTCACTTCTGGAAGTCCGAGCGCTCGCTGCAGTCGCTGGACGCGAGGGCCCTCGAGCTGCTGCGCGAGGTCGACCTAGAGCCGTATGCGGCGTTGAAGGCCGTCGAGCTCAGTTACGGCCGCAAGCGCGCGCTCGAGATCGCGACCACGCTAGCGATGGACCCGAAGCTGATGCTGCTCGACGAGCCTACGCAGGGCATGGGCCTGGAAGACGTGGACCGCATTCGCCAGCTGATCAAGAAGGTCGCTGCCAGCCGAACAGTGCTGATGGTAGAGCACAACATGAGCGTGGTCTCGAGCATCGCCGACACGATTACGGTGCTGCAACGCGGTGCGACGCTGGCCGAAGGGCCATATGCCGAGGTGTCGAAGAACCCGGCGGTGATTGAGGCCTACATGGGCAGCGCTAAGGTCGAGCTGAAGGGAGCGCACTGAGATGACGACTCCTTTTCTGGAGGTCAAGGACCTGCACGGCTGGTACGGCGAATCACACGTGCTGCACGGGGTGAACTTCCATGTCGACGAAGGCGAGGTCGTCACGCTGCTCGGCCGCAACGGCGCCGGGCGCACCAGCACGATGCGCGCGATCATGGGCCTGATCGGCACGCGCAAGGGCTCGATCACCGTGCGCGGCACCGAGACGATCGCGATGGCGACGCACCGCATCGCGCGCCTCGGCCTGGGCTATTGCCCCGAAGAGCGCGGCATCTTCTCGAGCCTGTCGTGCGAAGAGAACCTGATGCTGCCGCCCGCGCTTGCCGAGGGCGGCATGAGCGTCGAGCAGATCTACGCGATGTTCCCGAACCTGCGCGAGCGCGCGGGCAGCCAGGGCACGCGCCTGTCCGGTGGCGAGCAGCAGATGCTCGCCGTCGCGCGAATTCTGCGCACCGGCGCGAAGCTGCTGCTGCTCGACGAGATCTCCGAGGGCCTCGCGCCGGTGATCGTGCAAAAGCTCGCCGAGATGGTGATCGCGCTGCGCAAGCAGGGCTACACCATCGTGATGGTCGAACAGAACTTCGTCTTCGCCGCGCCGCTGGCCGATCGCTTCATGGTGATGGAGCACGGCGCGGTGATTCAGGAGTTCACCCAGGCCGAACTGCCCTCGCGCATGGAGCGGCTGCACGAGTACCTCGGCGTCTGACGCGTCCACTTCCCCTCCCCAGACTTCCCCACCGGAGACCATGACGATGAAACTCAAGCAACTGACGGCCGCCTGCGCTCTTGCAGCCACCACGATGTTCGGTTCCAGCGCTCAGGCGCAGATCTCGGGCGACGTGATCAAGATCGGCTTCATCACCGACCTGTCCGGCCTGTACGCCGACATCGACGGCCCCGCCGGTGCCGAGGCGATCAGGATGGCGATCGCCGACATGGGCGGTGCGATCGGCGGCAAGAAGATCGAGCTGATCGTGGCCGATCACCAGAACAAGGCCGACGTGGCCGCCGCCAAGGCGCGCGAGTGGTTCGACACGCAGGGTGTGGACGTGCTTATCGGCGGTACCAACTCCGGCACCGCACTGGCCATGGCCAAGGTTGCCGCAGAGAAGAAGAAGCCCTTCCTCGCAGTCGGTGCAGGCAGCTCCGCTCTGACCAACGAGCAGTGCTCGCCCTACACGATTCACTATGCCTACGACACCACCGCGCTGGCCAAGGGCACCGCGCCAGCGGTCGTCAAGTCGGGCGGAAAGAGCTGGTTCTTCCTCACCGCTGACTACGCGTTCGGCACGGCGCTGCAAAACGACGCGACCACGGCGGTCAAGGCCGCCGGTGGCAGCGTGGTCGGTTCGGTGCGCGCGCCGCTGTCGGCGAGCGACTTCTCGTCGTTCCTGCTGCAGGCGCAGTCGAGCAAGGCGCAGATCCTGGGCCTAGCGAACGCGGGTGGCGACACGATCAACTCGATCAAGGCGGCGAACGAG
The DNA here is from genome assembly GCA_025360945.1 of Rhizobacter sp. GTDB lineage: Bacteria > Pseudomonadota > Gammaproteobacteria > Burkholderiales > Burkholderiaceae_C > LMDS01. The sequence goes on from JANYBE010000289.1 coordinate 2,289, forward strand.
TTCGGCATCACCAAGACAATGAAGCTGGCCGGCCTGCTGATGTTCATCAACGACGTGCACTCGCTCGGCCTGAAAGCGACGCAGGGCATGTACCTCACCGACAGCTGGTACTGGAACCAGTCGGCCGAATCGCGCGCCTGGAGCAAGCGCTTCTTTGACAAGTTCAAGCGCATGCCGTCGTCGCTGCAGGCGGCCGACTACTCGGTAGCCCAGTTCTACCTAAACGCGGTCAAGGCGGTCAACAGCGACGACGGCGACAAGACGATGGAGCAGATGCGCAAGAGCAAGGTCAACGACATGTACGCCAAGGGCGGCTACATCCGCCCCGACGGCCGAATGATCCACGACATGTTCCTGATGCAGGTCAAGACGCCCGAGACCTCGACGACGCCGTGGGACTACTACAACGTCGTCGCGACGACCAAAGGTGAAGAAGCGTTCACGACCAAGGCCGAAACCAAGTGCGCCTCCTGGAAGTGAATGTGACGTGAGCCCCGGCGGCCTTCGGGCCGCGGCTCGCTGAACGAGACAAGCCCATGGAAATCTTCGGCATCCCCATCCAGGCCTTCTTAGGCCAGCTGCTGCTGGGCCTCGTCAACGGCTCGTTCTACGCGATGCTGAGTCTCGGGCTGGCGGTGATCTTCGGCCTGCTGGGGATCGTCAATTTCGCGCACGGCGCGCTGTACATGATCGGCGCGTACGTCGCTTTCGTCGCACTCGACAAATTCGGCATCAACTACTGGTTCGCGCTGATCATCTCGCCGCTGGTCGTTGGCGCGCTCGGTGTCGTGATCGAGCGCACCTTGCTCAAGCGCCTTTACAAGATCGACCCGATCTACGGACTGCTGCTGACCTTCGGTCTCGCGCTGATCGCCGAAGGCGTGTTCCGCTACTGGTTCGACGTGTCGGGCCAGTCGTATCCGGTGCCCGAGTTGCTCGAAGGCGCGACCAACCTCGGCTTCATGGTGTTGCCCAACTACCGCGCCTGGGTCGTGTTCGCGTCGCTCACGGTGTGCCTTGGCACCTGGTTCGTGATCGAGCGCACCCGGCTCGGTGCCTACCTGCGCGCCGGTACCGAGAACCCGGCGCTGGTGCAGGCCTTTGGCATCAACGTGCCGGTGATGGTGATGCTGACCTACGGCGGCGGCTGCGGCTTGGCGGCGCTCGCCGGCGTGCTCGCCGCGCCGGTGATCCAGGTCACGCCGCTGATGGGCAGCAACCTGATCATCGTCGTGTTCGCCGTCGTCGTGATCGGCGGCATGGGCTCGATCCTGGGCTCGATCCTGACCGGTCTGGGGCTGGGCATCATCGAAGGCCTGACCAAGGTGTTCTACCCCGAGGCATCGAGCATCGTCGTGTTCGTGATCATGGCCATCGTGCTGATGATCCGGCCCGCGGGCCTGTTCGGGAAGGAGAAGTAATGACCACGGCGGCGGACAAGCTCGCGCAATACAGCAGGATCGGCCTGTGGATCGGCCTTGCCATCTTGCTCGCCGCGCCCTTCATTGGCCTGTACCCGATCTTCATGATGACGGCGCTGTGCTTTGCGATGTTCGCATGCGCCTTCAACCTGCTGCTCGGCTTCACTGGGCTGCTGTCGTTTGGCCACGCGGCCTACCTGGGTGCGGCGGCCTACGCGACTGGTTGGCTGGTCAGGTCGGCGCACCTGCCGCCGGAACTCGGCGTGCTCGCCGGCATGGCAGTCGCAGGCCTGTGCGGGCTCGCGGTCGGGCTGATCGCGATCCGTCGCCAAGGCATCTACTTCGCGATGGTCACGCTGGCGATGGCGCAGATGATCTACTTCGTGTTCCTGCAAGCGCCGTTCACTGGCGGCGAGGACGGGCTGCAAGGCGTGCCGCGCGGCAAGCTGTTCGGGCTGATCCCGCTTGAGAACGACAAGGTCATGTACTACGTGGTGCTCGCAGTCTTCGTCGCGGTGTTCCTGTTCATCATCCGCATCGTGCACTCGCCGTACGGCCAGGTGCTGAAGGCGATCCGCGAGAACGAGCCGCGCGCCGTCTCGCTCGGCTACGACGTCGACCGCTACAAGCTACTCGCGTTCGTGCTCTCGACCACGCTCGCGGGGTTGGCCGGCTCGATGAAGGTCGTGGCAGTCGGCTTCGCGACGCTGACCGATGCGCACTGGGCGCTTTCGGGCGAGGTTGTGCTGATGACGCTACTCGGCGGCATGGGCACCTTTGCCGGACCGGTGATCGGCGCGTTCACCATCATCGGCCTGCAGAACTTCCTGGCCGATCAGGTCGGCTCCTGGATCAACGTAATCATCGGCGCGATCTTCGTCGTCTGCGTGGTCGCGTTCCGCAGGGGCTTTGTCGGCGAACTGATCGCCTGGCAGCAGCGGCGCAAGGGCCTCTGAACAGGGGCTTGTCAACGCCACCTCGGGGTGCCTAGACTGGCCAGCGAGCCATTTCAGGAGACAGCGAGATGAGCATCAAGCGCCTGACGAAGGAAGATATCCGCCGCACCACCGGCACGCTGAACCCGGTTGGGCACGTCGTGCTCGCGTTCAAGGACGATGCGGTGACGGCCGACGCGGTCGCCGCGTTGCGAGTGGCGGGCCTGACCGACGAAGACATCCTGCACTATCTTGCGGTCGACGCGACCCCGCGCCTGCGCGAGCGGGTGCGCACCGCCAGCAGCAGCGCCGGCTTCGGCTACGAGATCACGCTGATGCGGCGCTACCTCGCGTTCGCCGAGGCGGGCGCCGGCTGGCTGATCGTCTACGCCCCGACCGACGCTGCGGTGCAGCACATCACCGAGGTCGCGACGCGATTTCACGCGATGTGCGCGGTGCGCTACCACAGGCTCGCGAACGAAGACCTGATCTAGGGTTCGAACAGGTCCGCCGCCCCTGACGCCTTCGGCGGCGTGACGCCGAGGTGCCGGTACGCTGCCGCCGTGGCCACGCGCCCGCGCGGCGTGCGTTGAAGATAGCCTTGCTGGATCAAGTAGGGCTCGATCACATCCTCGATCGTCTCGCGCTCCTCGCCGATCGCCGCGGCAACGTTGTCCAGGCCGACCGGGCCGCCGTCAAAACGGTGGACCACGGCTTCGAGCAGTTTGCGGTCCATCACGTCCAGACCGTGCGCGTCGACGTCGAGCATCTTCAGCGCCTTGTCGGCGAGCCGCAGATCGATGCGGCCGTCGGCCTTCACGTCGGCGTAGTCGCGCACGCGGCGCAGCAGCCGGTTGGCAATGCGCGGCGTGCCGCGCGAGCGGCGCGCGATCTCGAACGCACCGGCGTCGTCGGTCGGCACTTTGAGCAAGCCGGCCGAGCGCCGCACGATGCGCGCGAGCTCGTCCGGTGTGTAGAACTCCAGTCGCGCGACGATGCCGAAGCGGTCGCGCAGCGGATTCGTCAGCATGCCGGCGCGGGTGGTCGCGCCGATCAGAGTGAAGGGTTGCAGGTCGAGCTTGATCGAGCGCGCGGCCGGGCCGTCGCCGATCATGATGTCGATCTGGTAGTCCTCCAGCGCCGGGTAGAGAATTTCCTCGACGACCGGACTCAGTCGATGGATCTCGTCGATGAAGAGCACGTCGTTGCGCTCGAGGTTGGTCAGGATCGCGGCCAGGTCTTTCGGCTTTTCGAGCACCGGGCCGGAAGTGGAGCGCAGGTTAACGCCGAGCTCGTTGGCGATGATGTGCGACAGCGTCGTCTTGCCCAGGCCGGGCGGCCCGAACAGCAACACGTGGTCCATCGCCTCGCTGCGCATCTTCGCGGCGCCGATGAAAATCTCTAGTTGCTCGCGCGCCTTGGCCTGGCCCACGTATTCGGCCAGGCCCTTGGGGCGCAGCGCGCGTTCGATGGCCTCTTCGTTGGGTGAGGCCGGCGCGGCGCTGACGACGCGGCGCGCGGGCTCGAACTCGTCGGTCTGGATGCTCATGGTCCATTATCGACGTGCGCTGAGCCTTCGCGTCCTCGGGACGAGCGTGAGGGTGCTTCCCCAACTCAAATGGGGTGTGACCGACCACTGTTCGACGCCGTGTTTATCCTCGGATGGAGCACAATCACGACGGTGAACACTCACCGGCCATTCTCGCGCTGGGCCATTTGGCTTTTCGCTGCAGCATTGCTGCTCAAGGCGGCTATGCCGCTGCTGGCGAGCGCGTCGGCACACATGCAGGGCAAGGCGCTGGTCGAGATCTGCACGGTCTATGGCGTGTCGCTGGTGCCGCTCGGTGGCGAACGTGGTGAGCCGACGCCTGATCACGGTTTGGCGCACGGCTTTGATCACTGCGCGCTGACCGCGCTGACGGCGTTGGCGACGCCCGAATCGACGACGCTCGACATGGCCGCCGCACCGCGGCACGAAGTCGCTGCCCTTGCGGCGTATGCGGGCTCGCGGGCGCCCGACGCGTGCGCCGCGTGGGTCGCACGGCTCAAGCATGGGCCGCCTTCATTGGCCTGAACTCACCCTGACCGGCCTGCTGACGCCTGTCCTTTGACAGGCGCCGCGTGCGTCCGGTTCGTGTCATGGGCCGCGGCCTGGCC
>JANYBE010000345.1 GCA_025360945.1 Rhizobacter sp.
ACGTAGCCCTTCATGTCGCTGCCTGCGTCGGTCGCGCGCTTGAAGCTGAAGATCACGTCATCGGCGCTAAACGGCGTCCCGTCGTGGAATTTGACGCCCTTGCGCAACTCGAAGCGCCAAACGGTCGGCGAGGTCTGCGTCCACTTGGTGGCCAGCAGCGGCACGACCGACATGTCCTTGCCACGGCCGACCAGCGATTCGTAGACACTGCCCATGAAGCTCAGCTGCAAGGACTCATTCAGCGAGTGCGGATCCATCGACTGCACGTCGCCCTGGTTGGCCACGCGCAGCGTGACCGCTTGCGCAGCACCGACGCTCAACACGAGGCTGGCGGTCAACAGGGCATGTTTGAACTTCATAGTCGTCTCCTGAAAAAATGAATGCGATGGCCGATGGTCAATGACCGGCCGCCGACTTTTCGACGCGCAAGCGCGGGTCGACAACAAAGTACAGCAGATCGACAACGAGGTTGATGACGACGAAGATCAGCGCGATCAGGCATAGATATGCCGCCATCACCGGAATGTCGGCGAAGGTGACAGCCTGGATGAACAGCAAGCCCATGCCGGGCCACTGAAACACTGTCTCGGTGATGATCGCAAACGCGATCAGTGAACCGAGTTGAAGGCCCGTGATCGTGATCACCGGCACCAGCGTGTTCTTCAACGCGTGGCCGAAATAGACCACGCGGTTTGGCAGCCCGCGCGCGCGGGCGAACTTGATGTAGTCGGCGCGCAGCACTTCGAGCATCTCAGAGCGCACCAGCCTCATGATCAGCGTGAGCTGAAACACCGCCAATGTGATGGAAGGCAGGATCAGGTGCTTCCAGCCATCGGCGCTCAGGAAACCGGTGCTCCACGCCCCCAGCGCGGTGACCTCGCCGCGGCCGAAGCTCGGCAACCACTTGAGTGTGACTGCGAACAGCAGGATCAGCAGAATGCCGATCAGGAAAGTCGGGAGCGACACGCCGATCAGCGACACCGTCATCATCAGCTGCGACAAGAAGGAGCCGCGCCGCAGCGCCGCATAGACACCCATCGGGATGCCCACGGCAAGCGCGATGAACGCCGCGACGAATGAAAGCTCCAGTGTGGCTGGCAGCCGCTCGGCGATCAACGCCGACACCTTTCGCCCCTGCCGAAGGCTCAGCCCGAATTCGCCTTGCACCGCCTTGCCGACGAAGCGTACGAACTGGATCGGAAAGGGTCGATCCAGGCCGAGGTCGACGCGCAGTTGCTCGCGCTGTTCTGGCGTGGCGTCCTGTCCCAGGATATTGGTCACGGGGTCGCCGACATATTGGAACAGCATGAAGGCGATGAACGCGACTGCGAGCATCACGATCACGGCTTGGACGAGTCGACGGAGAACAAAAACAAGCATCGGGCGGGTCGTTGGTGGCTCACCCGGCGGGCCATGGTGCCGGCCCAAGGGGCTTGGAAGAGAGCATTGATCGGTGACAGGCGATCAGAGCAAAACGCGCGCCACCCGTCAAAGGGGAATGTCCTGATGCTCGGCCTTTCATCGGGGCGAAAAAAAGCCGCCCGAAGGCGGCTTTTTTATTCTGACAGATGCTCGCGCGAGGCAAGCAGCCGATCAGAAGAAGTGACGCAGGCCGAATTCGAAGCCGCTCGACTTCGGGTTCGTGACGACGCTGCCGTCCGAGCCGATTGCATTGCCGCCGCCAACCGTGGCACGCGTGCCGTTCTTGTTGCTCAAGCGCGAAACCGTGCTGTACACAGCGGTGCGCTTGGACAGGTTGTACACGTAGCCCAATGCGAACTGGTCGATCTTCGTGGTCGTCCCCGCGACGCTGTCGGTGAGCTTGCTCAGTTCGTAACCCGCGTGGATTTCGCCCTGGCCAATCGGAACCACACCGCTGAACGAGTAGCGGTTTTCCTTCAGATCGACGCCGGTGAACGACAGCGTGTCGCGGTTGACGTAACCCATCAGCTTCACGACGCTCAGATCATACGAAGCACCGACGTTGAAGGTCTTTTGTTGCGGGGCACCTGGGACGGCGTCAAAACGCTGCTCACCGAATGCAGCAGCGACGTCGAACGGGCCGGCGGCAAAGCCGACGCGACCACCGAGGTAGCGGCCCTGGTTGGCTCCGACCGTCGTGCCGTACAGCACCGGGCCAGTCGTGTTTTCCGAGGCCGCCACCATGGCCTGGCCGTAGATGCCACCAATGCCGGAGGGCAGGAAGTAGCCGATGCTGTTGTTGGCGCGCACGAAGCTGCCGGTGGCCATTTGCAGAACGTGACTCGAGTCGCCCAGACCGTTGGTGCCGAAGGCATCAAAAATCGTGTCGTTCCAGAAGGTCGGGGTGTAGTCGCGGCCGAGGCGGACTTCACCGAAATTGCCCCACAAGCTTACGGTAGCGCGGCGATTCCAGAACTGCTGGTTAGCAGTACCGCTGTCGGCGTTGACGCCAGCCAGCAGCACGAAGCCGGCCTTGAGGCCGCCGCCGAGGTCTTCAACACCCTTGAAGCCGAGCTGGCTGCTATTGATACCGTCCTGCGCCAGCGAATAACGCTTGGCTGCATTGTCGTTCTTGACGTATTTGCCGCTCAAGTCGACGGTACCGTAGAGGGTCACGGAGGATTGAGCCGATGCAACACCAGCGAAAGCGCCCAGAACTGCGAGAGCGAGCAGAGATTTTTTCATTGCAACTATCTCCTAGGTTGAACAAGAGGTCCCGATCACGAATCACCCTCGTTGGGCAGATCAGGCACAACCCCCTCAGCGGAAGTTGTGTGTATTGCTCCAGAGGGGCCGTGTGCTGGAAAGCCTTGCTGGCCAAAAAAGGCCTTTATGTTGTCTGAGCACAACGAGCTCCGGCGCCGGGCGACGGGACGTCACATTCAGCCCCGGCCACGCGGTGCAGACTCGCGAAAACCCTGCGCCGCGCAGGCCTCATCAGGGTCTGCGCTATGCTTGTGTCACCATGATTTCAACGCCCTCCCTACCCTCGCTCGACGCCTTTCTGAACGCTGCCGACCGCATGCTGAGAACCCTGTCCGGCGCAAGTCACGCCGGGCGTCCCTGCCCTGCTCCGATGGGGCCGGTGCCGGCGCTTGGCGAGTCGCAGCGGCGTCTCTCGGGCGCGCTGATGCGGGTCAATCATGTCGGCGAGGTCTGCGCCCAGGCGCTCTATACGGCGCAAGCCCTGACCACGCGAGACGACAGCCTGCGCGAGAAGCTCGAGCACGCGGCCCGCGAGGAGACCGACCACCTCGCATGGACGCAGCAGCGCCTGCGCGAACTGGGTGCGCGGCCCAGCCTGCTAAACCCCGTCTGGTACGCCGGCGCGTTCGGCATCGGGTTGCTGGCCGGGCGCGCGGGCGATGCGCTCAGTCTCGGTTTCGTGGTCGAGACCGAGCGTCAGGTCGAGCACCATCTCGAGCAGCACCTGTCCCGGCTGCCAGTCGAGGACCTCGCATCGCGCGCCATCGTGCAGCAGATGAAGGACGACGAGACACGGCACGGTGCGCAGGCACAGGCTGCCGGCGCGGCCGCGTTGCCCGCAGCGGTGCACTCGGTCATGCGAGCGGCGGCGCGCGTGATGACCGCGACCGCGCACCACATCTGAGGCCGGCCCGCGCCGACGCGATGAGTCAAGCCGGCTTGATCTCGAAGCTCGTCGTGATCTCGGCCGTCTTGGCCAGCATGATGCTGGCCGAACAATACTTCTCATGCGACATCCGCACCGCGCGTTCGACGACAGCCTCGGTCAGCGCAGGGCCGGTGACGACGAAGTGCATGTGGATCTTCGTGAAGACCTTCGGGTCGACCGGTGCGCGTTCGGACGTGACGACGACCTGACAGCCACGCACTTCTTGCCGCCCGCGCTGCAGGATGAGTACGACGTCGTAGGCGGTGCAACCGCCGGTGCCCGCCAGCACGGTTTCCATTGGCCGCGGCGCAAGGTTGCGACCCCCGCCATCGGGCGCGCCGTCCATCATCAGCAAATGACCGCTGCCGGTTTCCGCCGAGAACGCCATGCCATTGGCGGGCATCCAGTTGATTGTGCAATTCATGGGGCTTCCTTCGGGGTGGCGCGTGCATTGTGCACACCGCGTGCGCCCGCTGGAGTCAACTCCCTAAAGGCCTTGGCGCAATTTATTGCAGCGCAGCAAAAAAGGCCCTACACTCGTTCTCATGCGGTGCCCTTTGGGTAGCGCGCCATTTGTCTCCTCCACCTCCTCCATTGGTGGATTCAGCCCAAGGCAGCAATGCCTTGGGCTCTTTTCTGGGTAGCTCGCCAACGTATGATGCGGCGCCGCAAGGCCCCTCTGGAGACGACGCGCATGGCCGCCCCGAAGAAGAAAAGTCCTCCGCGCTCCGCGCCGCTGAAGCTCGCCGATTACCTGCAAAAGATCCTCACGGCACGCGTCTACGACGTCGCGATCGAGACTGCGCTGGAGGTGGCGAAGAACCTGTCGGCTCGCCTGAACAACCAGGTCCTTCTCAAGCGCGAAGACACGCAACCCGTGTTCAGCTTCAAGCTGCGCGGCGCCTACAACAAAATGGCGCATCTGAGCGCGGCGCAACTCAAGCGCGGCGTGATCTGCGCGTCGGCCGGCAACCACGCGCAGGGCGTGGCGCTGGCCGCGCAGCGCATGGGCTGCAAGGCCATGATCGTGATGCCGGTTACAACGCCGCAGCTCAAGGTCGCCGCCGTCCGTTCGCACGGCGGCGAGGTGGTGCTGTTCGGCGAAAGCTACTCCGATGCCTACTTGCACGCGCTCGAGCTGGAAAAGCAGCACGGCCTGACCTTCGTGCATCCGTTCGACGACCCCGACGTGATCGCCGGCCAGGGCACG
>JANYBE010000347.1 GCA_025360945.1 Rhizobacter sp.
CTCGCTCGCCGTCTTTGCGTTCAACTGCCAGTCTGGCGCCGGTGGATTCGATGCGCACGCGGACAGGAGCAGGGCACACGCACTGGTTGCAAACCTCATGGCAACCTGAGCTCCGTGTCACGCTTGAAGGGCCACTTGCGATTCAGCTCGTTGATCAGACCATCGACATTGCGCAGGCTCGTCTCCACGTCCGCGCGCAACGCACCAAGATCGGTGGTCGCAACGCGCGCGTTCGCGCCCACGGCCTTGGCCTCCGCCAGCACCGCGTCGACCTGCTTCAAGCTCGCGCGGGCGTCGAGCAGCATCGCGTTGAGCTGCGTCACGGTCGTGTGCGCGTCGCGCACCAGGCCCTCGTTGCCGAACACCTGCGTGTCTGCCTTCGCGGCCAGGCCGTCGAGGCGCGCGAGCAGCGTGTTGGTGCGGTCGAGTGCGGTGATCAGCTTCTTCGCGTCGGAATCGCTGCCGACCAGCGCGCCCATCGCGCCGCCTGGGCCCTTGAGCTTGTCGGTGAAGCCCTGCACGTTCGCGAGGCTCGCATTCAGTGCCGACTCGCTGGCCGTCATCGCGCTGATGTTCTGCAGCACCTGGCGCGCTTCGGCCATCAGGCGCGGGATCTCGGCGGTGGCGTCGCCGCGCAGCACGCTGCGCTCGGCGCCATCAGGAAGCGGCGGATCGGTCAGGATGCCGGTGTAGGCGCGGATGTTGGTGTTTCCGACGACACCACGCTGGATTGCGAACACGCTCGACTGACGCAGCCAGTGCGCGTCCTTCACCGGCACGTCGACGACGATGCGCGCATTGCCGTCGGCGCCAAGTTCGATGCGGCGCACGCGACCGATCGGAAAGCCGGCGAAGGTCATGTCCATGCCGACGCCGACGCCCTCGGCGTCTTCGGAGATCAGCACGAGTTGCTGCGTGCTCTCGAACGCGCCGCGCGCATAGCTCAAGTACAGCGCCGCACCGCCCACCAACACGAGCAGCGTGATCAGCAGCAGCGTCGCCTTGAACTCGACGTGGCTGGCGCTGCGAACAGAGGTGGGTTCGTCACTCATCGCAGCTCAATAGTAGTTGCTCACCAGTGAGACGCCCTCGATCACCAGGATCGCGGTGAACAGGCGCACCAGACTGTCGAGTTCTCGGCTGGAGCGTGCACCCGGCGCGACGGCCGACTGCGGTCCGCGCAGGAAAGCCGCCACTGGGATCAGTGCGACCGCGAGGCTGAAGAACAGCGTCTTCAACGCGAAGATCATGGCCACCCCCGGGTTGAAGATCTGGCCGAGCACTCGCGTGAAGCCTTCGAAGCCGCCGAGCGAAAACCCGTAGACCGCGAAGTAGGCGAGCAACATCGCAATGACGCAACTCGTCGCGGCCAGCAGCAGCACCGCGAACATGCCAGCAACCACGCGCGGCAGCAGCTCGTGGCGCAGCGGGTCGGCGCCGGCCCGCTCCTGCGAGTGCAGCACGCCGCTCGCATGCATCGCGGTCAGTTCGCCGCCGCTTGGCACGGTGGCACGCAGCGCGACAAAGAGCGCCGCGGTCAGCGGGATCAGCTCGAGCACCAGCACCCGCACGACCATCTCGAGCGCGTACTGCGAGAGGCCGTAGCTGACCGCGGTGACGACGACGATGCGGATGATCACGACGCTGACCAGCGCCGACAGCAGCGCGAACCACGGCAGCAGGGGCGCCGTGCCGAGGTACACATGGCGCGCCAGTGCGGCGCGGCCGCCGCGCGCCCAGGTCGACGGCGAGAGCGCGAGCACCAGCATCAGCGCGCCCGCGTGTACCACGTGCCACCAGCTCACCGACCAGCGAGCACCGGCTTGCCCGATATCGCCGACGGCGTCATGCAAATTGCGCAGCGTGGTCATGCGCGCATCATAGTTGCGCGCGTTGCCGCGGGCGTAACGCTCATGTAGCATTTACTGAACCAAATCTGGAGCATCGAATGGCAGACGCAGCAAGCAACGGCAAGTCCGGCAAGGTCGTGATCCGCAACATCGGCCTGCTGCTCTCGGGCGACATCGACAAGCCAATCTTCGACGCCGACACCATCGTCGCGCACGACGGCGTGATCTCGTTCGTCGGCAGGGAAGTAGATGCCGACACCGACCAGCCCGATCTGCTGATCGACGCGCGCCAGACCTGCGTCGCGCCCGGCCTGATCGACAGCCATGTCCACCCGGTTTTCGGCGACTGGACGCCGCGCCAGAACCAGCTCGGCTGGATCGAGTCGACGCTGAACGGCGGCGTGACGACGATGGTTTCGGCCGGCGAGGTGCACCTGCCCGGCCGCCCGAAAGACATCGTGGGGCTGAAGGCGCTCGCGATCACCGCGCAGCGAGCGTTCGACAACTTTCGGCCCGGCGGCGTGAAGGTGCTGGCGGGCGCGCCCATCATCGAGCGGGGCATGGTCGAGTCCGACTTCAGGGAGCTCGCCGAGGCCGGCGTCAGCCTGCTTGGCGAGGTCGGTCTGGGCTCGGTGAAGGCCGGCAACGAGGCCGCGCAGATGGTGAAATGGGCGCGTGCCCACGGCATCCAGAGCACGATCCATACCGGCGGCCCGTCGATCCCCGGCTCGGGGCTGATCGACAAGGACGTGGTGCTCGAGGCCGACGCCGACATCATTGGCCATATCAACGGCGGCCACACGGCGCTGCCGGAGAAGGACGTGTGCGAGCTGTGCGAGAAGAGCGGCCGCGCGATCGAGATCGTGCACAACGGCAACGAGAAGGTCGCGATCGCGGCGGCGCAAGCGGCGTTGCAGCTAAAGTGCCCGCACCGCGTGATTCTGGGCACCGACGGGCCGGCCGGTTCCGGCGTTCAGCCTCTGGGCATCCTGCGGATGATCGCGCTGCTGTCGAGTCTGGCGAACATACCGGCCGAGCTGGTGTTGTGCTTCGCGACCGGCAACACCGCGCGCATCCGCGGCCTGAACTGCGGACTGATCGAGGCCGGTCGCGCGGCCGATTTCGTATTCATGGACCGGGCCCAGCACACCGCCGGCAAGACGCTGCTCGAGAGCGTGCAGCTTGGCGATATTCCCGGCATCGGCATGGTGATGATCGACGGCATCGTGCGCTGCGGCCGCAGCCGCAACACGCCGCCGGCGACGGCGATTCCGGTTGTCGTCGGCGCCCACTGAGGCAATGCGATCAGCGCCGGCGCCATCCGGCAAGAAGGGCGAGGATCGCCAGCCCCTGGGTGCCCGCCAACGCGCCGAAGAATGCGTCGGTGTGTTGCCCGACATGCAGGTCTTCACCGGCAGAGGCCGCAAGCAGCGCGCCGAATAACTCCGGCGCGAACGGAGGGGTCGCCTGACTGACGGCGACGATCAGCGCCACGACTCGCGACACGTCTTCGCGATCGAACTCGTCCTGCGCCAGTAAGGGCGGCAGCTACGTCGGCTTTCCGATGCCCGATCCGAACAGCACCACACCGAGCAGGATCATCGCGATCTGCGATTCGTTCGCTACGAGCAGCAGCATCGATTCGACTAGCTGAACCGCATAGGCCGCGCACACCACCATGCGCCGGTCAACCTGCGCGGGCATCGCGCGGGCCACGACGAAGCGGCCGCCCATCGCACACGCCGTCGCCATATCCCCATCACGACACCTGCAGCTTGCTCGCCCAGCGCAGGCCCGAGCAGCGGTAACAGGTGCGCGATCAAGCCGATCTGTGCGAACAGGCCGGCCGCCATCCCTGCGGCCAGCGTCACGAAGCGGCGGTCGCGGCGCAACGGGCTGGTAAGGTGTGAGCGGCTTGGGAAACGGTGGCGCGATGAGTGAGTGTTTCGGGCTCATCCTGGTCAGACCATTGACCGATCACCTCGGGCGTCTGCGCGAACACGCCGGGTGCCAGCACAGCCACAACCGCGACCATCGCGAACCCGACGATGAAGGATGCCAGGACGAACGCCAGATGCGTGATCAATGCCACCCACAGCGGCGAGAAGATCACGCCGCCGATGCTGGCGCCGTTGTAAGCCTTGGCCAACGCCATCGGCCGACCACGCGCGGACCACGGCGCGATGACCGCGTTGATCGCCATCGCCCCATCGTGATTCAGCCACTGCCGCTGAGCAACGCAGCGGCAAACAATTGCCAAGGCTGCGCGGCGCTCGCCCAGCCAACCGCTCCGAGCGCCGTCACGATCGCGCCGGCCAGCGGCGTGCGCGGCAAGTCGAAGCGGCAATGCAGGCGCAGAAGGTTCGCGACCACGATGGCGCCGAACAGGAAATGCAAGGTCACCGCGCACGAGACCAGTCCCCGCGGCCACCCAGTGCGCGCGATCACCGCATGCAGGAATACCGGTGGCGCGTAAAAGCCGACACCCCAGCCCATCACAGGTAGTGTAGTGCGCCATAAATAACGGAACTTAAGTGGTGACCTGACCTCCAACTATGCTGGAGGTCTTTGCCATGCGAGTTGCCAAGTCCGTTGTGCTCAGTGCCGAAGATGACCGGCGTTTGCGCGATCTGTCCAATCGCAAACGGGTCGAGGCGCGGGTTCAGCTGCGTGCGCGCATCGTTCTGCTG
>JANYBE010000163.1 GCA_025360945.1 Rhizobacter sp.
CGAGAATCACGACCGGCAAGCCGGCGTTTAGGAAGTTCATCGCGATGCCGCCGCCCATCGTGCCGGCGCCAATCACCGCGAGTTTGTTGACGTCGCGGATCGGCGTGTCGGGCGGCACGCCGGGGATCTTGGTCGTCGCGCGTTCGGCCATGAACGCGTGGCGCAGCGCCTTGCTTTCGGGCGTAAACATCAGCGCAGTGAATAGCTCGCGCTCGAGCTTCATACCTTCGTCGAACTTCAGGCGCAGCGAGCCGGCCACCGCCTCGACACACTTCAGCGGCGCCGGGAAATTCCTGGACATGCCGCCGACCATGTTCTTGACGAACTGGACGTAGGCATCGGCGTTCGGGTGTTTGACCTTGAGATCGCGCACCAGCGGCAGCGGCCGCCCGCCCTTCGCGTGGACCTCGGCGACCTCGGCGGCGAACGCGAGCGCACCGGCGAGCAGGTCACCGTCGATCATCTTGTCGAACAGCTTCTGGCCCGGCGCCACGCTGAGCATCTCGCTCTTCACCGGCTCGCCGCTGACGATCATGTTCATCGCGTTCTCGACGCCGATCACGCGCGGCAGGCGCTGCGTGCCGCCGGCACCGGGGATCAGGCCGATCTTCACCTCGGGCAACGCGACCTGCGTGCCAGGCGAAGCGACACGGTAGTGGCAGCCGAGCGCCAGCTCCAGTCCGCCACCCATGCACACCGTGTGGATCGCAGCGACGATGGGCTTGCTGCTGGCCTCGAGCGCCAAGATCACACTGAGCAGGTTGGGCTCGGCTAGCGCCTTGGGCGAGCCGAACTCCTTGATATCGGCGCCGCCCGAGAACGCCTTGCCGGCGCCAGTGATCACGATGGCCTTCACGGCTGCATCGGCGATCGCCTTGTCCAGCCCGTTGACGATGCCCAGTCGCGTGGCAAAGCCGAGGCCGTTGACGGGCGGGTTGTCAAGCGTGATGACGGCCACATTGCCGCGAAGTTCGTAGTTGGCGCTCATAGGGTGTCCCTCGAATGGAATCGGCAAAAAAGAACGATCGTTCGATTCTAGGCTTACGAAGAAAAAAGGCGCTGTCTCTGCTGTGACAGCGCCATGACATACCGGTCGTGCAGACAGGTCAGACCTCGAGCCACTCCTTGCGGATCTCGGCGTTGGCACGCAGCGCTGCCGGCGGGCCTTCAAACACGATACTCCCGTGGCCCATCACATAGCAACGCTCGGAGATTTCAAGCGCTATCGTCAGCTTCTGCTCGACCAGCAGCACCGACACGCCGCGGTCCTTCAGCGTCTTCAGGTACTGCGCCACGAGCTCGACGATCTTGGGCGCGAGGCCCTCGGTCGGCTCGTCGATCATGATCAGGTCCGGGTCGCCCATCAGCGTGCGGCACAGCGTCAGCATCTGCTGCTCGCCGCCCGACAGCACGCCGGCCTCGGTGTGCTCACGCTCCTTGAGGCGCGGGAACATCGTGTACATGTCGGCGAACGACCAGCGCGGCTTGGACTTGCTACCGCGCTTGCCGCGCTTCTCGCCCAGCATTAGATTCTGTTCGACGGTGAGCTTGGGGAAGATGTCGCGGTTCTCCGGGACGTAGCCGATGCCACGGTGTGCGATGTCGAAGGCGTGGTTGCCGAGGATCTCGTGGTCGCGGAACTTGACCGAACCTTCGCCCTGCACTAATCCCATGATGGTCTTCACGGTGGTCGAGCGGCCCGAGCCGTTGCGCCCGAGCAGGCTCACGATCTCGCCCTCGCCGACGCGCATGTCGACGCCGTGCAGAATATGGCTCTTGCCGTAGTAGGCATGCAATCCCTGTAGCTGCAGCATCAGTGTCCCGCCTCTGCCGCCTGCGCATCGGCGAGCACCGATCCGAGATAGGCCTCTTGGACCTTTGGGTTCGCCCTTACCGCCTCCGGCACGTCGAACGCGATCACCTCACCGTAGACCAGCACCGCGATCTTGTCAGCCAGCCCGAACACCACGCCCATGTCGTGCTCGACCGTCAGCAGTGTCTTGCCCACCGTCACCTCCCGGATCAGCTCAATGAAGCGGCTCGTCTCGCTCTTGCTCATGCCGGCGGTGGGCTCGTCGAGCAGCACCACGTCCGCGACACCGGCGATCGTGATACCGATCTCGAGCGCGCGCTGTTCCGCATACGACAGATTCATCGCCAGCGTGTTGCGCTTGCGGTCGAGCTTGATCATCTGCAGCAGCTCTTCGGCACGCTGGTTCGCATCGTCCAGCCCGGCGAGGAACTTCCAAAAAGCGTACTTGTAGCCCAGCGACCAGAGTACGCCGCAGCGCAGGTTCTCGAACACCGACAGGCGGCCGAAGATGTTGGTGATCTGGAAGCTGCGCGCCAGCCCCAGGCGGCTGATCTCGAAGGGCCTGAGGCCGTCGATGCGCTGGCCGTTCAGCAGGATTTCGCCGCCGGTGGCGCCGAAGCGGCCGCTGATGAGATTGAACAGCGTCGACTTGCCGGCACCATTCGGTCCGATGATCGCAACGCGCTCGCCCGCCACGACCGCCAGGTCGGCGCCGCGGATGATCTCGGTCTTGCCGAAGGATTTTCGCAGGCCCTTGAGTTCGAGTGCGAAGCTCATTGCGCCGCCTCCCGGCGTTTGATGTCGGCCTCGATTTCTTCCTGCACCTGGCCCCAGACCTGCACAAAGCGGCGCCTGACCATCTCCAGCAAGGCGACCCCCACGACAAACACGACACCGGTGCCCACCCAGCTCGCCGCACTGTCGGTGTCGAGGTCGACGCCGAAGAACCTGAGCTTAGAACCCGACCCCACGTTGAGCTGGATCTGGTAGATCATTTCCACGATCGCGGCGCCACCGACCACGGCCGGCACGCCGCTCAAGACGAGGGCTAGGTAGGGGCCTAGCAGCCGCTTTAGTTTGCCGAACGCGGCGACGCGGACATTCATCATGATCAGGCTCGCGACCCCGCCGGGCGCATACATCACCATCAGCAGGAACACAAGGCCGATGTACAGCAACCAGGCCTTGGTCACCTCCGACAGCAGCACCGATGCGAACACCAGCAGCACGGCGCCAATCATCGGTCCGAAGAAGAAGGTGGCGCCACCGAGGAAAGTGAACAGCAAATAGCCGCCCGAACGCACCGAACTCAGCCCGTCGGACGCATTGACAATTTCGAAGTTGATGCCGGCCAGCGCGCCGCCGATGCCGGCGAAGAACCCAGCGATAATGAAGCTAAGGTAGCGCACCCACTGCGTGTCGTAGCCGATGAACTCGACGCGCTCGGGGTTGTCACGCACCGCATTGAGCATGCGACCCAGCGGCGTCGCCGTGAACGCGTACATCAGCCCGGTCGAGATAAAGCAATATACCGCGATCAAGTAGTACACCTGAATCTGCGGCCCGAAGGTGAGGCCCATGAAGCCGCCACCATAGACGCGGTTGGTCGTGATCCCGCCTTCGCCGCCAAAGAAGCCGGGGAACATCAACGACATGGCCGCCACGAGCTCGCCCATGCCCAGCGTGATCATCGCGAACGTGGTGCCGGATTTCTTGGTCGTCACATAACCGAACAAGGCGGCGAAGAACAGGCCGGACAGCCCGCCCACCAGCGGAATGACGACCAGCGGCAGTGGCAGCGCGCCCTTGGTCGCCAGATTCATCGCGTGCACTGCCAGGAATGCGCCGAGCCCGGTGTACACGGCGTGACCGAAACTCAGCATGCCGCCCTGGCCGAGCAGCATGTTGTAGCTCAGGCAGATGATGATGAGGTAGCCCATCTGCGACAGCAGGGTCAGCGCCAGGCTGCTGCGAAATATCAGCGGGAGCACGATCAGCAGCGCAGCGAACAGTGACCAGACTATCAGTCGGCTGGCCTTGCTCGCGCGAGGCTTGAGAAGCGCGGCCATCAGCCCTCTCGCTTTCCGAGCAGTCCCTTGGGTCTGAAGATCAGGATCAGCACCAGCAGGAGGTAGGGCAGGATGGGCGCAACCTGCGCAACACTGAGCTTCAGAAGCTCGTAGCCGAAGGTCTGCTCGGTGACCTGCACGCCGATCGCCTGCAGCCCTGAGGCCAACGACTGGTCGATCGCCACCGCAAAGGTCTGCAGCACGCCGATCAGCAAGGACGCGAGGAACGCCCCCGCGAGCGAGCCCATGCCGCCCACCACCACGACCACGAAGACGATCGAGCCGACGGCACCGGCCATCGAGGGCTCGGTCACGTAGGTGTTACCGCCGATGACACCGGCCAGCGCCGCCAGCGCCGCACCGCCCCCGAACACGAGCATGAATACGCGTGGCACGTTGTGGCCGAGCGACTCGACCGCATCGGGATGGGTCAGTGCGGCCTGGATCACCAGGCCGATTCGCGTGCGCGTGAGCAGCAGCCAGACCGACAGCAGCATCAGCAACGCGAGGAGCATGATGAACGAGCGCGACTTCGGAAACTGGGTTCCGAACAGCGTGAACAGCGGCCCCTGCAGTTGCTCGGGTAGGCCGTACGGCACCGTGGCATTGCCCCAGACCAGGCGCACGAGCTCGAGAATCAGGTACGACATGCCGAAGGTCACCAGCAGCTCGGGCACGTGGCCGAACTTGTGGACCCGACGCAGGCTGTAGCGCTCAAATGCGGCGCCGAGCAAGCCGACCAACGCCGGCGCGATGAACAGCGCCGGCCAGAAGCCGATCGCTCCCGAGATCGTATAGGCGAAATAGGCACCCAGCATGTAGAAGCTCGTGTGCGCGAAATTGAGCACGCCCATCATGCTGAAGATCAGCGTCAGGCCCGAGCTGAGCATGAACAGCAACAGCCCGTAGCTCAGGCCGTTCAGAAGCGAGATGACGAAGAATTCCACGGGCTGGCGGGTTGTTGTTGCGCGGGAAGCGGGGGCCGCAAAAGCAGCCGGCGAGCGATTTTCATCCCTCGCCGGCGAGTCGTTTTCGCGCTACGAATCAGAGCGACGGTCGCTTCATGTCGCAAGAGGTCGGGGTACTCGCGATGTACGGCTCGAGGTACTTGACCGGCGCGAAGGTGAAGCCCGTGTTCTCGACGCTGTACTTGTTCTTCGCGTCGACCTTCTGCCATTTGGAGATCCACAGACCCTGCTGCATCTGGTGATCGGTCTTGCGAATCTCGCTCTCGCCGTTGAAGCCCTTGAACTTGAGCCCTTCCATGGCCGACGCGACCTTCATGGGGTCGGTCGACTTGGCCTTGGCCATCGCGTCGCCGAGCAGGACGATCGCGTTGTAGATCGAGAAGGTGTAGAAGTCGTCGTTAAACTTCTTCTTGAATTCGTTCATCAAGGCGCCCACCTCGCCCACGTAGTTCGAGTGGTTGTATGCAATCTGGTAGACCTCGAGATCGCCACCCGACGCGAGCGCTGTTGGCGTACCCGAAACGCCGGCGTAGTACGCGTAGATCGGCACCTTGAGACCCGAATCGTTGAGCGCCTTGATCAGCAGCGTCATGTCCTGGCCCCAGTTGCCGGTCACGATCGTATCGGCGCCCGAAGCCTTGATCTTGGCGACGTAGGGCGAGAAGTCCTTGACCTGGCCGAGCGGGTGCAAGTCCTCGCCGACGATCTTGGCGTCCGGCCGGTTGCGCGCCAGGCCCTCCTTGAAGAACTTCGCGACCTGCTGGCCATGCGAGTAGTTTTGGTTAATCAGGTAGACCTTCGAGACCTTGGGCTGGTCCTTCATAAAAGCGGTCAGCGCGGCCATCTTCATCGATGTGTCGGCATCGAAGCGGAAGTGCGAAAACGTGCACTTCTCGTTCGTCAGCACCGGGTCCACCGCGGCGTAGTTGAAGTAGACGATTTCCTTGCCCGGGTTGCGCTCGTTGTACTTGGCCACCGCATCGGCCAGCGGCACCGCGACGTTGGAGCCATTGCCCTGCGTCACATAGCGAAAGCCCTGGTCGGCCGCCGATTTGAGCAGATTCAGCGCCTCCTGCGGCGAGCTCTTGCTGTCCATGCCGACGACTTCGAAATTGACGCCAGCCGGGTTCTTGGCCCCTGAGAAATGCGCCGCCACCATTTGCCAGCTGCGGAGCTGGTTCTGCCCCACATTGGCAAACGGCCCCGAGAGCCCCTCGATCATCGCGATCTTGACAGTCTCGCCTTTCTGGGCGAAGGCACCGACCGCGCCTGCCATCATGATGCCGGTAGCAACGAGCTTAAGTGCGAACTTCATTGGAATGATCTCCTGATCGGCTGGTTTCGGATTCGCACGGAGAGTACAAGTCTTTGCAGCGCAAGCCCACAGGGAATGCCCGGAACTTCGGGTATGTTCGTCGCCTGTCACTGAAGCGACAGACAGCGATGCGA